>JBLNAW010000267.1:0-3709 GCA_050259555.1 Solirubrobacterales bacterium | reverse complement strand
ACGTGCTCGCGCTCGTCGCGAACCCGACCTACGACCCGAACCCGCTCTCCTCGCACGATCCCCAGCAGATCCGCCAGACGTGGCAGAGCCTGAACGCCGATCCGGCGAAGCCCCTGCTCTCTCGCGCGACCGACGAGCTCTACCCGCCGGGCTCGACCTTCAAGCTGATCGTGACGGCGGCCGCGCTCGCGAACGGCTACAGCCCGGCGAGCATGTGGCCGAACCCGCACGAGCTCGACCTGCCCGACACGGTCCAAACGCTCTCGAACTTCGGCGGCGGGACGTGCTCGGGCGGGTCCGAGATCTCGCTCGCCGACGCGCTCCGACAGTCGTGCAACGTCGTCTTCGGCGAGATCGGGCTCGCGCTCGGACCGGAGAAGCTCGCGGAGCAGGCGTACGCGTTCGGGTTCTCGCCGACGAGCTCCGAGGGCAAGGTGCCGTTCGACATCCCGTTCCAGGAGGGTGTGTTCCCCGACCCGTCGTACTTCTCCGACCGCAGGCCCGCGGTCGCGCTCAGCGCGATCGGGCAGGACAACGTCGGAGCGAACCCGATGCAGATGGCCCTCGTCGCCGCCGCGATCGCGAACCACGGCGTGATGATGCGCCCGCGCCTGGTGACCGAGGTCCGAGGGCCGGACGGCCAGGTCGTCCAGCGGTTCGAGCCCGAGATGCTCGTGCAACCGATGTCCGAGATGAACGCCGCCCTACTCACGGCGATGATGGTCGACGTCGTCGACGCAGGCACGGGCACGGCCGCGCAGATCCCCGGCGTGCAGGTCGCCGGCAAGACCGGGACCGCCCAGCACGGCGAGGGTCTCGCGCCCCACGCGTGGTTCGTGTCGTTCGCGCCGGCCTCGGATCCGAAGATCGCCGTGGCGGTCATCGTGCTCGACGGCGGTAGCCTTGGCAGCGACGCGACGGGCGGCCGGGTGGCCGCGCCCATCGCGAAGGCGGTCATGGAGGCCGCGCTGAACCGATGAAGGGGGACGGGTGAGCGAACGGCCGGTGGTGCTCGGAGGCCGCTACCGCGTGGAGCGTGAGCTCGGTCGCGGTGGGATGGCGAAGGTCTTCCAGGGCACGGATACGGTGCTCGGGCGGCAGGTGGCGGTCAAGATCCTCGCCCCGCAGTTCGCCGACGACGAGGGGTTCGTCCAGCGCTTCCGCCGCGAGGCCCAGGCCGCCGCGCGCTTGTCGAACCCGAACGTCGTGAGCGTGTTCGACACCGGCGCCGACGACGGCGTCCATTTCATCGTCATGGAGTACGTCGAGGGCCGCACGCTCGCCGACTACCTCGCCGGCGGCGGGCGCATCATGCCCGACCGCGCGATGGAGATCGCGGAGTCGGTGGCGAGCGCGCTCTCGGCCGCGCATGGACAGGGCGTGATCCACCGCGACATCAAGCCCGGCAACATCATGCTCACGCCGGCCGGCCAGGTGAAGGTGGCCGACTTCGGCATCGCGCGGATGACGACGACGGCCGAGACCGTCGCGCAGACCGCCGCGGTCCTCGGCACGGCCTCGTACCTGTCGCCCGAGCAGGCCCAGGGCCTGCCTGTCGACGGGCGATCGGACATCTACTCGCTCGGTTGCGTGCTGTACGAGATGGTCACGGGCCGGCCGCCGTTCCTCGGCGACTCACCGGTCGCGGTGGCCTCCAAGCAGGTGCTCGAGCAGCCGGTCGCGCCCTCGAAGCTGAACCGCGACGTCACGCCGGACCTCGACGCCGTGATCCTGCGCGCGATGGCGAAGAACCCCGCGAACCGATACCAGTCCGCAGAGGAGTTCCGCGCCGACCTCGACCGCGTCCGCCGCGGCATGCCGGTCGAGGCCACGCCGCTGCTCGCGCCGCCGGTCGCCCAGACCCAGGTGATGGGACCGCCGACGCGCGGCGGCACGCAGGTCCTGCCGCCCGTCGAGCCCGCGCCCTCGCGCTGGTGGATCCCGGTCCTGGTGATCGGCGTCATCCTGCTCGCGATCGCCGGGATGCTGTGGCTGTTCGCGAGCGACGTGCTCGGCGGCAAGGACGGGGTCTCCCCCACTCCCGGCCTCGTGGGTGTGCCGAACGTGGTCGACATGAAGGTGAAGGACGCCGAGCAGGAGTTGCTCGGCCAGGGGTTCACGCTCGGCGACCGCGTCAACCAGCCGATCGATAACCCGGCCACGCAGGTGCCGGGCACCGTCGTGGCCCAGGACCCCGCGGCAGGGGATCAGGTCAAGGTCGGCACGCCCGTCGTGCTCACCGTGCTCGTCGCCCCGGACACCGTGACCGTCCCGCCCACCGAGAACCTCACGCCGGCGGACGCGCAGGCGGCGCTCGAGACGGCGGGCTTCAACGTCCTCGGGACCCAGCCCCAGCCGAGCGACACGATCGACGCCGGCAAGGTGATCGGGACGGACCCGGCCGCCGGCACCGACCAGCCGTTCGGCTCCGACGTCACGATCCTCGTCTCGAGCGGGCCGGGCACGGTGAACGTGCCGGACGTCGTGTGCTACAGCTACGGGCAGGCGAAGGGCAAGATCTCCGACGCCGGCCTCGTGCCGGTGATCGCGCCCGAGACGATGCCCCCGAACCCCCTCTGCCCGAACGGCAACAAGGTGGTCGCGACCAACCCCGAGGCGAACACGCCGGTCCAGAGCGGCAGCCAGGTACTCATCTACCTGCCCGGGCCGGGACCCACCGGACCCACGGGCGGCTCGGGACCGACGGGTCCGACGGCATGAGCCTCTGGTACGTCGCCGAGGACTTCACGCCCGAGGAGCGCGCGAAGCTCGAGCCGTACTTCACGAACCTCGAGGGGCCGGTGTTCGCGCTCACGAACCTGCCCGAGGTCGTGAAGGGCGCGCTCTTCGCGCGGTACTCGCGCACGACGAAGTCGATCCGGCGGCTGTTCCTCGACGAGTTCGCGAAGGACGTCGAGGGGTTCGCCGTCACCGGCCACGTCGGCACCGAGCGCGCCGAGCGCCTGTACGACAACGTGTTCTTCGAGTACGGCGACGACTCGGTCGCGCAGCTCGGCGGCGTGCACCTCGCGTGCGAGCAGGCCAGCCAGCTCCTCGCGAAGGCGATCGAGTGGGGGCGCCTGGCCGCGTACCTCGAGCAGTCGACGCGCTACATGCGCTACGACGACAAACCCGGCGGCCGCTGGCGCCTCACCGTCCCGCCCGAGATCGAGGGCACGCCGCTCGAGCAGGAGTATCAGGACTTCGCGGCGCGCACGTTCGAGGCGTACGGCCGCATGTTCCAGCCGATGTACGACTGGTTCCAGGCGCGGTTCCCCAAGTCCCCCGAGGACTCTGACTTCGTGTATCGCTCGACGATCACGGCGAAGACATGCGACACGCTCCGCGTGCTGCTGCCGACGGGCACGCGCTCGAACCTCGGCGTGTACGCGGACGGCCAAGCGTTCGAGATGATGCTGCTCCGGATGCGCGCGCACCCGCTCGCCGAGGTGCGCGAGTACGCCGACCTCATGCTCGTCGAGCTCCGCAAGCTCATCCCCTCGTTCCTGAAGCGCGTCGACCTGCCCGACCGCGGGGTCGCGTGGTCCGAGTACCAGAGCGCGACGCGCGACGCGGTCGCCGAGGTCGTCGCGAGGATGACCGCCGGGATCGAGGAGCCGACCGGAGGCCCCGAGGTGACGCTCACCGACTGGGAGCCCGACGGCGAGGAGAAGATCGTCGCGGCAGCGCTCTACGCGTCGACCGAGTT
>JBLNAW010000266.1:0-2774 GCA_050259555.1 Solirubrobacterales bacterium | reverse complement strand
TCGCACCGCAGATCGAGACGATCATCGGTTACACGGTCCAGGACTTCACGGACGACCCCACGCAGTTCGGGCGACTGCTGCACCCGGAGGACCGGGAGCGCATCGTCGCGGCGGATGCGCGAGCCGGAGAGACGGGAGAGCCGTTCGACGAGGAGTACCGGGTGATCGCGAAGGACGGACGGATCGTCTGGCTCCACAGCCGCGCCGTCTTGATCCGCGACGAGAACGGCACGCCTCGGTACTGGCACGGGGTTGCGCTCGACGTCACCGAGCACCGGACCACGCAGGAGGGCATGCACGAGTTCGAGCAGCGGTCCGGAGCGCGCACGGAGCGATCGGGCGGAGCCCTCGGGGTCGAACCGAACTGACCGCCCGACTCAGCCGGGCGGATGGAGCTCGCGGACCGACTCCGGCAGGAAGGGATAGAGAGCCGGTGGCAGCGCGACCGAACCGTCCTCGCGCTGGTGGTTCTCCAGGATCGCGATGAGCGTGCGCCCGATGGCGGTCGCCGTGCCGTTCAGGGTGTGGAGCACCTCGACCGAGCCGTTCGCCCGGCGAACGCGCGTCTGCGCGCGCCGAGCCCCGTAGTCGGTGTAGTTCGAGCACGAGGTGAGCTCTCGGTACCTGCCCTGCCCCGGCAGCCAGACCTCGACGTCGTACTTCTTCGCCGCCGCCCCTCCGAGGTCGCCCGCCGCGCAGTTGACGATCCGATACGGCAGGTCGAGACCGCTGATGATCTCCTCCTGCACCCCGACCATGTACTCGTGCTCGTCCCACGAGTCCTCGGGGCGACAGAAGCTGAACATCTCCACCTTGTCGAACTGGTGGACCCGGAACATGCCGCCCATGTCCTTGCCGTAGGTACCCGCTTCACGCCGGAAGCAGGTCGAGTAGCCCGCGAAGCGCTGCGGCAGATCGGCCTCGTCGAGGATCTCGCCGAGCCGGAGCGCACCCAGCGAGACCTCGGAGGTCCCCACCAGGTACAGATCGTCCTCGCCGGTCCGATAGATGTTGACCTCGTCCGTCGGTAGGAACGCGCTCGCGAACATCGCCTCCTCCCGGACGAGGACCGGCGGGATCACCGGCGTGAATCCCTTGGCGCCGAGGATGTCCAGGGCGCGCCGTACCAACGCGAACTGCACGTACACGATGTCCCCGAGCAGATAGACGAACCGCGAACCGCTCGTCCGCACACCGCGCTCCGTGTCGAGGACCCCGAGCATCTCGCCGAGCGCCACGTGGTCGCGCGGCTCGAACCCGAACGCCGGCGGCTCGCCGTGGCGGCGGACCTCGACGGCGTCCTCCTCCGTGAAGCCATCGGGGGCGCTGTCGTGTGGGACGTTCGGGATCTTCGCGAGCAACGCCCCGAGCGCCTGCTCGGCATCGGCGAGCTGCGGCTCGAGCTCCTTCAGCTCGGTCGACACCGAGCCGACCTCCGCGATCAGCGCCTGCTTCTCATCGCCCTCCGAGCGGCCGATCGCCTTCGAGGCGCGGTTCTGCGCGGCGCGAAGCTCCTCTACGCGAGCCGTCAGGGAGCGCCGGCGCTCGTCGAGCGCGAGGATGTCGTCCACCGCCTCGGCGAGGTTCCGGCGGGCGAGACCACGCCGGAAGGGCTCGGGGTTCTCGCGGATCGCGCGGACGTCGAGCACTACCGGGCCTTCTCGGGCTCGCCCTGCACGTCGCCCTTCGGGGGAGCCGGCGGGGCCTGGCCGGCCTGCGGCTGATCCATGATGCTCTGTCCCTGGAAGGTCGCGCCCTCCTCGACGACGAGGGTCTTCGACGTGATGTCTCCGTCGACCCGCCCGCCACGTGAGATCTCGGCCCGCGCCTTCACGACGATGCTGCCCTTGAAGCGGCCGGCGACCGACACGTTCTGCGCCTTGATGTCGGCTTCGACCTGGCTCTGCGGCGACAGCATCACGTCGCCGTCGGCGTTGATCTGCCCTTTGACCTGTCCGTCGATCCGAAGCGACCCCGCCGAGACCACCGTGCCCTCGAGCTTGGCCCCCTGTCCGACGATCGTGACCTCACCGCTCTGCTGCTCTGCCATCCGTCGCTCCCCCGTCTCGGGTGGTGCCTCCGCCGCCGTCGTCGTTGCCTCCGCGTCCTCACGTCGCCAGATCATCGCGCCTCCACCGCCTCGACGGGCCGCTCGAGCGCCTGCCGGATCGCCTCTTCCTCTTCGGTCGACAGGTTGTAGCCGCTCTTGCTGCTCACGATCGGCTTCGCGTAGACGCGCGTGTCCTGCCGCCCGTTGATCGAGGTCACGACGACACCGTTCCCGTGGTCGTCGAGCAACGCGCAGCTGAACGACAGCCGGCCGCCCACGTCCTCGAACGCGTCGTAGCGAACGAGGCCCACCCGGCGCACGGCGCCCTCGATGAGCTGCTGTTGCCCCTTGTCGGTCGCGCTCAGGGAGCGCACCGCCGCCTCGAGCCGCTGGATGCCGCGCGCGTGCCCCTCGAGGATGCCGCGCAGCGCGTCGTCGAGATGGATCGGGCCGCGAGGCTCGACGCGACGGCGCCCTTGCCCGAGGGCGCCGAACACGAGCGCCATCACCGCGAGACCGATCGCGACGAGGGCCAGCAGGCTGAGCGTCTTGTCCGAGAACGTCACGGTGCGAACTCCCCCGAGATACGGGCATCTACCTGGGGTTCTGCGAGGTTCTAGACTATACGACCTCAGCAGGGGGGCCCAGCATGAGGACGGCGTACTTCGACTGCATCGCCGGGATCTCGGGCGACATGGCCCTCGCGGCGCTCGTGGACGCGGGT
>JBLNAW010000265.1:0-12361 GCA_050259555.1 Solirubrobacterales bacterium | reverse complement strand
TCCGGCATACTTGAATGACCATTCAAACCGGTGGGGGGATGCTCCATGGCGGTCCGTGAGACGGTCGCGTTCGACCTCGAGAAGGTCGACCGGCTCATCCAGGAGGAAGAGGCCAGGCTCGAGCCGAAGCACCGGGCCTCGCTCGAGTACCGCAAGACCGCCGAGCGGCACGTGGCCGGTGGCGTGGCCTCGAGCTGGCAGGACTCGCCGCCCCACGCGATCTACGTCGACCGCGGGCAGGGGAGCCGGCTGTTCGACATCGACGGCAACGAGTACATCGACTTCCACCTCGGCTACGGCGCGATGGTCGTCGGCCACGCCCACCCCAGGATCGTCGAGGCGATCGAGCGGACCGCGCGCCGCGGGACGCACTTCGCGCAGCCGACGCGAGACCTGGACGTGATCGGCGAGAACCTCGCCGACCGCTTCCGGCTCCCGCTGTGGCGGTTCGCGAACTCGGGCACCGAGGCTACGCTCGAGGCCGTCCGCCTGATGCGCGCGAACACCGGTCGCGACATGATCGTGAAGATCGAGGGCTCGTACCACGGCCACCACGACTCCCTGATGTTCAGCGTCGTCCCCGACCCCGAGCGCATCGGTCCGCGCGAGCATCCCGTCACGTTGCCGCAGGCGATGGGGCTGCCGCAGGCCTTCGCCGATCTCGTACGCGTCGTGCCGTTCAACGACCTCGCCGAGGCGCGCCGCGCGTTCGAGGAGAACCCCGGCAGGATCGCCGGCATGATCATCGAGCCCGCGATGATGAACTGCGGGGTCATCATGCCCGACGCCGGATACCTCGAGGGACTGAAGGACCTCTGCCACGAGCAGGGGGCGTACCTCGCGTTCGACGAGGTGAAGACCGGGGCGACGATCGCGTACGGGGGCGCCGTCGAGGTCTTCGGCGTGACGCCCGACATCGTCTGCCTCGCCAAGGCGATCGGCGGTGGGACGCCGTGCGGGGCGATCGGCGCGACCGAGGAGCTCTTCGGACCCGTCGTCCGCGGCGAGTACGACATGGCCGGCACGTTCAACGGCAACCCGCTCACGATGGCGGCCAGCCGAGCCGCCCTCACCGAGGTCCTGACGAAGGACGCATACGCGGCGTTCGACGCCGTCGACGCGACCATGAAGGAGGGTCTCCGCGCCGTGATCGAGGCGCACGGCCTGCCCGCCTACGTCACGGGCGTCGGGGCGAAGGGCTCGGTCATCTATTCCGAGACGCCGGTGCGCGAGTACCGGGACTCGATCGGCGTGGACGAGCGGATCACCTACCTCGCCTGGCTGTTCCAGCAGAACCGCGGGGTGTTCAAGTCGCCGTGGTCGAAGCAGGAGACCTGGACGCTCTCGGTCTGGCACACGCCGGAGGACGCTCGGCGCTACGTCGACAACTTCGCCGAGTTCGCCGCCGCGGCGACCTCGTAGGCCTTCTCCTCGGATCTCGGGTGGGCGTATGCTCCGCGCACCGCAGGCGAGGAGAGAGACGATGGGGCAGCGTGAACCGGTCGAGATCGACCCCGCGCGCGTCGAGGCGCTGACGAAGGAGCAGGTGGCGCTGCTCGAGGAGCGATGGTCGGGCTCGCTCGAGTTCGCGAAGCGTGCCGGTCGGTCACTCGCCGGGGGCGTCTCCTGTGCGTGGCACGCGCTCGACCCGTACACGCTGTACGGCTCGCACGGCCGCGGCTCGAAGCTCTGGGACCTCGACGGGAACGAGTACGTCGACCTGCACAACGGCTACGGCGTGACGATCGTCGGTCACGCGCACCCGAAGGTCATCGAGGCCGTGAGCCGGCGGGTCGCGCTCGGCACGCACTTCGCGCTGCCGACCGAGGACTCGGTGATCGTGGCCGAGGATCTCCAACGGCGCTTCGGTCTTCCGCTCTGGCGCTTCAAGAACACCGGCTCCGAGGCCACGATGGACGCCGTTCGGATCATGCGGGCGGCGACCGGCCGAGACCTGATCATCAAAGTCGAGGGCGCGTATCACGGCAGCGGCGACGGGCTGGCGTTCAGCTACTGGATCGACCCGGCCGAGGGCGGCCCGCGCGAGGCACCGATCCCGGTCGCGAACACCGGCGGCATCCCGGCCGTGTTCGGCGAGACGCTGCGGATCGTGTCCTACAACGACCTGCAGGCCGTCGAGCGCATCCTCGCGGACGAAGGCGACCGCGTCGCCGGGATGATCCTCGAGCCGATCATGATGAACTCCGGCGTCATCCTGCCCGACGAGGGCTACCTGGCGTCGCTCCGAGACCTCCTGCACCGGCACGACGCCCTCCTCACGTTCGACGAGGTGAAGACCGGGGTGACGATCGCGCCGGGCGGCGCGGTCGAGTGGACCGGCGTCACCCCCGACCTCGTGACGCTCGCGAAGGCGATCGGCGGTGGCATCCCGATCTCGGCGATCGGCGGGACCGAGGAGGTCATGCGCGTCGTGTTCGACGGCACGATGGATCAGGAGGGGACGTTCAACGCGAACCCGCTCTCGGTCGCCGCGGCGCGTGCGGTCCTCACCGAGATCCTCACGCCCGACGTCTACGAGCGCTTCGACGATCAGGATCGCGTGTTGACCGGCGGCATCGCGGACATGATCGCTCGGTACGGTCTGCCCGCCAACGTGGTGTCCGTGCGGTGCCGAGGCTCGGTCCACTTCCGCGCCGAGCCGGTCCGCGACTTCCGCGATCACACGGAGACCGACGGCGCTCTCGCGCACCTCGCGTGGCTGTATCAGCTGAACGGTGGCGTCTTCCCGCCCGCCGGCGACCCGACGACGTTCTCCCTCGCGCACACCGACGACGACCTGCAGCGCTCGGTGGACGCGTTCGAGGGGTTCGCCGCCGCCGTGACGAGCTAGGCCAGGACGCGTGCCGACGCTCGAGGTCGGACTGCCGGACGGCCGCGTTCTCGAGGCCCTCGTCAGCGGGCCCGAGGACGGCGTCCTGCTCGTCTCCCACCACGGGAGCCCCGGCGCCGCCGTGCCGTTCCCGGCGTTCGAGGACGCTGCAGCCGAGCGCGGGATCCGTGTCGTCCAGTACTCGAGGCCCGGGTTCGGCGGATCGTCGAGGAGACCGGGGCGGAGCGTGGCTGACTGTGCGGCCGATGTCGCCGCGCTCGCCGACCACCTGCGCGCCGATCGGTTCCTCACGATCGGGGGATCGGGCGGCGGCCCGCACGCGCTCGCGTGCGCGGCGCTCCTGCCCGAGCGGGTCCTGGCGGCGGCCACGATCGCGGGCGTCGCTCCCTACGACGCCGAGGGCCTGGACTGGACCGATGGCATGGGGGAGGACAACCGGATCGAGTACCCGACCGCGGCGCGCGATCCCGAGGCCCTCGTGCGCTGGATGGAGCCGCACGTCGCGAACCTCGTGGACGTGCGCCCCGAGGAGATCGTCGACGAGATGCGTTCGCTGATCTCCGGCGTCGACGAGGCGGCGCTGTCGGGCGAGTTCGGCGAGGTGGTGGCCGCATCCTTCCACGCAGCGTTCCGCGACGGACCGTGGGGGTGGTACGACGACGACCTCGCGTTCGTCGCGCCGTGGGGGTTCGACCTGGCCGAGATCCGCGTGCCGGTCACGGTCTGGCAGGGCGCGCAGGACCTGATGGTGCCGCTCGCGCACGGGCGGTGGCTCGCGGACCGCGTCCCAGGTGCGCGGGCCGAGCTCCGCCCCGAGCACGGTCACCTGTCGCTCGAGGTGGACGCGCTCGGCGAGATCCTCGACGGCCTGCTCGAGGCGGGCGGACCCGGCCCGGCGATAGACTGAACGGCCAGTCAACTCGAGCCAGGAGGGCCGGGATGTCCGCGGACCACGTCGAGATCGACCTCGAGCTCGTCGACGAGCTCATCCGGCGCGAGGAGCAGGCGCTCGCCGACAAGCAGCCGCGCTCGATCGCGTATCAGAAGGAGGCGAGTCACCGGCTGCCGGGCGGCGTGTCGTCGTCGTGGCAGACGGCGCCCCCGCACCCGATCTACATGAGCCACGGCAAGGGCTCGAAGGTCTGGGACCTCGACGGCAACGAGTTCGTCGACTACCACAACGGGTACGGCGTGATGATCGTGGGCCACGCGCACCCGAAGATCGTCGAGGCCGTCCAGCGGCGGGTCGAGCTCGGCACGCACTTCGCCCAGCCGACCGAGGACGCTCTCATCGTGGCGGAGAACCTCGCCGAGCGGACCGGCCTGCCGCTGTGGCGGTTCGGCAACTCGGGCACCGAGGCCACGCTCGACGCCTCCCGGCTCATGCGTGCGGCGACCGGCCGCGACATGCTCATCAAGTGTGAGGGCATCTACCACGGTCACCACGACGCGCTCATGGTGTCCGTCTACCCAGGCTCGGCCGAGTGGGGACCGCACGACCGCCCGAACTCGGTCGCGCAGACCCCGGGGTTGCCGCAGTCCTATGTCGAGCTGACACGGATCGTCCCGTTCAACGACCCCGAGGGCGTGAAGCGGATCTTCGAGGAGTTCCCCGACCAGATCGCCGGCATGATCATCGAGCCGTGCATGACGAACCTCGGCGTCACGCTGCCCGAGCCCGGCTACCTCGCCTCGATCAAGGAGACGTGCCACGCGAACGGCGCCTATCTCGCGTTCGACGAAGTGAAGACCGGGGCCACGATCGCGTGGGGCGGCGCGATCGAGGCCTTCGGCGTGACGCCGGACCTCGTGTGCTTCGCGAAGGCGCTCGGCGGCGGGCTCCCGTGCGGGGCGATCGGCGGCGTCGAGGAGATCATGAACCTCGTCGAGCGTGGAAAGGTCGACCAGGTCGGCACGTTCAACGGCAACCCGCTCACGCTCGCGGCCTCTCGAGCGGCGCTCGTCGACGTCCTCACGAAGGACGTGTACGCGCGCTTCGACGAGCTCCACGACATCCTCCGCGGCGGCGTGCAGGCTGCGATCGACCGCTACCGGCTGCCGGCGACGATCACGACGCTCGGTGCGAAGGGCGGCGTGAATTGGAAGGCCGAGCGCATGCGCGAGTACCGGGACGCGAGCGACATCGACGAGCGCGTGAGCTACGCGGCGTGGCTGTGGCAGCTCAACCGCGGGATCTTCAAGTCGCCGTGGGCGAAGTGGGAGAGCTGGACGCTCAGCGTCGTGCACGCGGATGAGGACGTCCAGCGCTACGTCGACAACTTCGAGGCCTTCGCCGGAACGATCACGGCCGGGTGACGCCGATCGTCCTCGATGCCCGGACCGCGCGTCGCGCGGCGGTGACGGCTCAGCTGCTGTCCGCGCCGCGGCCGACCTCGGTGCTCGAGACCGTGCGTTGGCTCGGTGCCGTCCAGATGGATCCCACGCGTGCGGTCGAGCGCACCGAGCACCTCGTGCTGTGGAGCCGGCTCGGAAGCCGCTACCGGATCGCCGAGCTCGAGCGGCTGCTCTGGCACGACCACGAGCTGTTCGAGTACGAGGCGTTCATCCTGCCGACGAGCGACCTGCCCGCGCACCGCGAGGCGATGCGCACCTACCCGAGCGGGGACCGCGCGCGGCACCAGTACGTGCGCCGATACCTGCGGGAGAACGCCGCCTTCCGCCGGTACGTCCTGCGACGGCTGCGAGCCGAGGGCGCGCTGCGGACCCGGGATCTCGAGGATCGCTCGGCCGTGGGCTGGCGCACGGGCGGGTGGAACGACGGCGGACGCAACACCGGGATGATGCTCGAGATCCTGTGGGCCAAGGGCGAGGTGATGATCGTCGGCCGCGACGGGCAGCAGCGCGTCTGGGACCTCGCCGAGCGCCGTCTCCCGAAGGACGGCCCCCGGCTCACCGGCAAGGCGGAGGCTCGTGCGCTGATCGCCACCGACGTGCGCTCGGCGGGCGTCGTGCGGGCGGGCTCGGTCGGGTGGCGGTTCGAGCACACCCGCCCCGCGGGCTTCGAGCGCGCGCTCGCGGAGCTCGTCTCGGCGGGGCAGGTCGTCCGATGCCGGGTCGAGGGTACGCGCGGGGAGTGGCTCGTCGACGCCGGCGCGCTCGAGCGACGGTTCCGGCCGAGGACCGTGCTGCTCTCGCCGTTCGACGGCCTGATCCACGATCGCCGGCGGACCGAGGAGCTGTTCGGCTTCCGCTACCGCCTCGAGATCTACGTCCCGAAGGACCAGCGCGAGTACGGGTACTTCGCGATGCCGATCCTGCACGGCGACCGACTGGTCGGGCGGATCGACCCGAGCTTCGACCGGAAGGCGGCGGTGCTCCGGATCCGCGCCGTCTTCGCCGAACCGGATGCGCCCGCCTCGGCCGGGCCGGGCGTGGCCCGCACGATCCGCGAGCTCGGCGCGTGGCTCGGCGCTCGGGACGTCGTCTTCGGACGCACGCTCCCGAGGGCGTGGCGGCACGCGCTGCGCGCGTGACCCTCGGTCACACGGCGCGTTCGCCCGCCGAGCAGCACGCTCCGTAGACTCCGGGCCTCGACCTCGAAGGAGACGCGACATGCCGAAGGGCATCCTGGAACGGCTGGCCGAGGGTCCGGTTCTCGGCGACGGGGGCTACCTGCTCGAGCTCGAGAAGCGTGGCTACGTGCAGGCGGGACCGTTCACGCCCGAGGTGGCGATCGAGCATCCGGACGCGCTCCAGCAACTCCACCGCGAGTTCCTGCGTGCCGGCGCCGAGTTCCTCACGACGATGACCTTCTACGCGAGCGACGACAAGCTCGAGACCGTCGGCATGAAGGACAAGGTCGACGAGATCAACCGGAACGCCACGCTCGTCGCCCGCACGGTGGCCGACGAGGGCGACGCGCTCGTCGCCGGGGACCTCTCGCTCACCTGGGCCTACGACCCCGCCGATGTCGAGAGCCCCGACCACGTCCGAGCGCTCTTCGACCGGCAGCTGCAGGACATGCTCGATGCCGGTGGCGTCGACTTCTGGGTCGGGGAGACGTTCTCGTACCTCGGCGAGGCCCTCTTGTTCGTCGAGCGTGCGAAGGCGACCGGGCTGCCGGTGATGGTCACGATGTCGTTCGAGCAGGCCGAGCCGAAGGCGTACGAGGGCGACTCGCCCGCCGAGTGTGCCCGCAAGCTCGTGGGCGCCGGCGCGGACATCGTCGGCGTGAACTGCCTGAACGGCCCCGAGCAGCAGCTCCCGATCGCGATCGCGATGCGCGAGGCGACCGACGCCTACGTCGGCGCGCAGCCGGTCGCGTACCGCACCACCGCCGAGATGCCGGACTTCACGGGGTGGCCGAACTTCCCGTACGGGCTCTCGCCGATGCAGCTCTCGCGTGGCGAGATGGCGGACTTCGCGGTGAAGGCGAAGGACGCGGGCCTGAACGTGATCGGCTCGTGCTGCGGGTCCGTCGCCGAGCATGTTCGCGCGATGGGTAAGGCGATCGGCAAGGTGCCCCTCGCCGAGCGCGAGTGGAAGAGCCCGACCGGCAAGCCGATGTCCGGCTACGAGTACCACGCGCACACCGAGACCGAGGTCTGAGGCTCCCTGAGGATGCCGGCGTGAAGGATCGGTACCAGGTTGTCGTCATCGGCGGCGGCATCGTGGGGTGCAGCGTCGCCTATCACCTCGCTCGTCGCGGCATCACCGACGTGGCCGTGGTCGAGCGCCGGGAGCTCACGGCCGGCTCGACGTGGCACGCCGCGGGCGGCTTCCACGCGATCAACGCCGACACGCGGGTCGCCGCGCTGCAGAAGTACACGATCGGCATGTATCCGGAGGTCGAGCAGGAGAGCGGGCGGAACATCGGCCTGCACATGAGCGGCGGCGTCGAGCTCGCCGGCACGAACGAGCGGTGGCGATGGCTCCACGCCGAGCTCGCGTGGCTGCGGACGCAAGACACGGAGGCCTTCCTCGTCACGCCGGAGGAGGCCGTCGAGATGGTGCCGATCATCGACCCGAAGGGGCTGTACGGCGGGCTCTTCGACCCGCACGAAGGCAACCTGGACCCGAACGGTGCCACGCACGCGTACGCCGACGCCGCCCGTGCCCGCGGCGTCGAGATCGTCTTGCGGAACCGGGTCCTCGACCTCGCGCGGGCTGCCGACGGCTGGCGCGTCGAGACCGAGCAGGGCCCGATCTCCTGCGAGCACGTCGTGAACGCCGGGGGTCTTTGGGCCCGGCGGGTCGGTCGGATGGTCGGCGTCGACCACCCGCTGACGCCGATGCTGCACCACTACCTCGTCACGGAAGACGTCCCCGAGGTCGCGGCGATCGAGGGCGACATGCCCGCCGTCACGGATCTCGAGGGGTTCACGTACCTGCAGCGCGAGGGGAACGGCATCCTCCTCGGCGTCTACGAGACGCACCCGAGGCACTGGATGGTCGAGGGTGCGGACTGGGACTTCGGGATGGAGCTGTTCCCCGAGGACCTCGAGCGCATCCTGCCCGAGCTCACGATCGGCTTCGAGCGGTTCCCCCTGCTGAAGGACGTCGGGATCAAGCGATGGGTGAACGGCGCGTTCACCTTCACGCCGGACGGGAACCCGCTCGTCGGCCCGGTCGCCGGGGTCCGGAACTACTGGGCGGCGTGCGGGGTGATGGCCGGCTTCTCGCAGGGGGCGGGGATCGGGCTCGCGCTGGCGAACTGGATCGCCGACGGGGAGCCCGGCTACGACGTGTACGGGATGGACGTCGCGCGGTTCGGACCGTACGCGACGAACGACCGCTACCTACGCGAGACGACGGCCCAGTTCTACGCGCGCCGGTTCGTCATGGCCTACCCGAACGAGGAACTCCCGGCCGGCCGGCCGCTGAAGACGACGCCGTGCTACGACACCTTCCTCGCGGAGGGCGCGAGGTTCACGGTGAACTGGGGCCTCGAGGTCCCGCTGTACTTCGCGCCGACGCCCGACTTCGAGGAGGAGTGGACGCTCGGGCGCTCGAACGCGGAGCCGATCGTGGCGCGAGAGGTCGAGGCCGTCCGCACCGCCGCCGGCGCCTACGAGATCGCGCAGTACGCGCGGTACGAGGTGACGGGGCCGGGCGCAGGGGCGTGGCTCGACCACCTCCTCGCCTCGCGCATCCCCGAGACGGGACGGATCCGCCTGGCCCCTATGCTCGGCGAGGCCGGCCGGCTCATGGGTGATCTGACCGTCGCGCGGCTCGAGGAGGATCGCTTCTGGCTCACCGGCTCCTACTCCCTGCAGGACTGGCACCTGCGCTGGTTCCTCGACCGCCTGCCCGACACCGGGGTGGAGATCCGCAACGTCACCGACGCATGGATGGGCTTCTCGGTCTCGGGGCCCGTATCTCGGCGGATCCTCGAGGCGCTCTCGTGCGAGGACGTGTCGAACGAGGCGTTCCCGTTCCTCGGCGTCCGGCGGATGGACGTCGGGACCTCACGGGCGGTGGTCGGGCGGATCTCCCTCACCGGCGAGCTCGGGTACGAGATCGCCGTGCCCGTCGCGCAACACCGGACGTTACTGTTCGAGCTGCGGGAGGCGGGAGACGAGCACGGGCTCCGGCCGATCGGCGATCGCGCCCTCGACAGCCTGCGGCTCGAGAAGGGGTACGGCGTCTGGTCCACGGAGTTCCGACAAGACGTCACGCTCGGGATGTCCGGCCTCGACCGCTACGCGGTCTTCGACGGGGGGCCGTTCGTCGGTCGTGACGCCGCCCTGCGCGAGCGCGAGGTGGGCGTCGACCGCAGGCTGGTGCTCCTCGAGGTCGACGCGAAGGATGCGGACGCGTCCCTGGACGACGGGATCTGGCTGGGCGATCGCAGGGTCGGGCTCGTCACCTCGGGCGCGTACGGGCATCACGTGGGCATGAGCCTCGCGCTCGCGTACCTCGACGCGGCGGTGATCGACGCCGCGCCCGAGCTGACCGTCTCCATCGTCGGCGAAGCGCGGAACGCGCGGGTCCTGCGGGAGCCCCCGTACGACCCCGCGGGATCTCGCCTCCGAGACCTCGCCTCCTAGGAGCCCGCGGCTCCTTCCGACGTCCCGCTCGGGCAGGGAACGAGGCGCGCCCTCGCGGGCGCGCCTCGTCCGTTGAGGTCCGGTGGGGGTTGGACCTCAGGCTCTCGGCGTCATCTCCCGCATGCCCCACGGGAAGTCGAAGGCGGGCATCCGCTCGACGAACGGGTCCGGATCGAACGCCTCGGGGCCGAGCACACCCGTGCCGGCCCACACACCCTCGGCGAGGAGCTCCATCGCGATGACGGGGTTCACGGCCGTCTGCCAGACGACCGCCTGCACGCCGAACCGCTCCATGCACGTCTGGTTGTCGGCCACCTGGTAGAGGTAGACCTCGCGCGGCTCGCCGTCCTTCTCACCCTTCACCCAGGTACCGGCGCACGTCTTGCCGTGCATGTGCTCGCCGAGATGCGCAGGGTCGGGGAGCACGGCGGCGACCACGTCGCGCGGCGCGACCTTCGTCCCCTTCACGTCCACGAGCTCCTTCGAGTCCAGGCCGAGGAGCTCGATCGTCTTCAGGATCTGGATGAACTCGTCCCCGAGGCCGTACTTGAACGTCACCCTCCCCGTGTCGATCCACCTCGGGACGAGGAGCACCTCTTCGTGCTCGACGTTCACGCACTCGACGGGACCGATGCCCTCGGGGAACTCGAAGGTCTCGGGCTCGCTGAAGGTCTGGGTCGTGAACCAGCCCGTGCCCTTCTCGTACACGACGGGCGGGTTCAGGCACTCCTCGATCGTCGTCCAGATCGAGAAGTTGGGGGCGAACGCGTAGCCCTCGACCTCGAGGTTGGCCCCGTCGCGGACGCCGATCTCCTCGATGCGGTCGAACAGGTGCTTCTGCGCGTAGGCGGCGAAGACGTCGGCCATCCCCGGCTCGACGCCCATACCGACGAGGGCGAGCAGCCCCTTGTCCTCCCACTTCTGCGAGCGGTCGAACTGGTAGTCGCCGAG
The DNA here is from genome assembly GCA_050259555.1 of Solirubrobacterales bacterium. Lineage (GTDB taxonomy): Bacteria > Actinomycetota > UBA4738 > UBA4738 > HRBIN12 > HRBIN12. The sequence goes on along the minus strand of JBLNAW010000265.1, from coordinate 1,549 downwards.
CTTGATGCCCGACATGCGGTACGGGTCTTCGGGATGACGCGTGGACAGGGTCAGCGCCATGTCCATGTACGTCGCGCCGACCTCGAACGCCGCGTCGAAGATCGGCTGGTTGAAGATCGGGTCGACCGCGTTCATCACGAGGTCGCTCCCGTGCTTGTGCGCGAGCCGCACGACCTGCTCCCGATCCGCCGCGTCGATCCACTCGACCGGGAACCGGTCGGGATCGCCGAGCCTGGCCTGGACCTCGTGCGCGCGCTCGAGATCGAAGTCCGCCAGGACCATCTGCTCGAGGAACGGCCGATCCTTCGCGATGACGGCGATCGCCTCGCCGACGCCGCCGACACCGACCAGCAGGACCTTCATGACATCGCCCCCTCTCGGCGCCGGGGCCGCACGCCCGACTACCGGGATGCTGCGGGGGAGACGCGGTGCATGCCGGGGCCACCCGACCCGGGACCGCCGGGGCGCACGACGCCGGTCGCTGACCCTAGGGCACGGCCCTCGATCAGGCGAACCGGACGAAGAGCTGGAGCGTCATCCCGCCCTGGATCGTGAAGGGCAGCGTCAGGCTCCGGCACGTTCCGGCCCACGCCTTCTCGGTCCGCCAGCGGAAGGTGTACTCGCCGCCGGTGATGTGCACCCCCGGTCCGACGGCCGCCGCCGGTCCGAGCGCGGCCAACGCCGTCCACGATCCGCAGCTCACCTGCTGCGTGAAGGGAGATCCCGGCTCGAGCACCGGGCCCACGTCCCCGCCGAGCCCCAAGTGCAGGTCCGCCGGCTGGCCGGCCCGGAGCGTCGCGACGCTCGGCGGGAGCGTGATCCGGCCGTCCCAGGACGTGAAGACGATGTAGGAGTGGGTCAGGGTGTTCGCGTTCCCGGCGCCATCGGTCGCGGTGACCTCGAACGTGTGGACGCCGGCCGTGGACGTGTCGAGGGCCGAGCCAGAGGCGACCGGCCCCTCGCACGTCGCGAGGCCCGAGCCGCCCGCATCCGTGCAGCCGTACGCGGCCGTCACGGCCTGTCCGAGGAGGTAGGCGGCACCGTCCGAGGGTTCGGTGATCGTCACGACCGGCGGGTCGAGGTCCACGCTCGCGGCGACCAGCTCGAGGCGGGCGACCGCCGAGACCGAGGACTCGGTGAACCACAGGTTGCCGTCGGGTCCGGCCGTGATGCCGTACGGGCCGCTCCAGTCCGTCGGGACCGCGTACTGGGTGATGGTCCCGTCTCCGGCGATCCGCCCGATGTGGCTCCCGCCCTGCTCGGTGAACCACAAGGCTCCGTCCGGCCCGAGGGTGATCCCCGTCGGGTTGCCGCTCGCCGTCGGGATCGAGAGCTCGCTTTCGGCCCCGGACGTCGTGAGGCGACCGATCGCGTTCGCGCCCGGGGCCGTGAACCACAGGGCGCCATCGGGACCCGCCGCGATCCCCGTCGGCAGCCGTCCGCCGGGGAGGGCGAATTCGGTGATCGTGCCGTCGAGCGCGATGCGGCCGATCTTGCTCACCCGCCACTCGGTGAACCACATCGCCCCGTCCGGCCCGAGCGCGATCCC
>JBLNAW010000264.1:0-4994 GCA_050259555.1 Solirubrobacterales bacterium | reverse complement strand
CGACGAGGCCGTGCGTCTCGCGACCGAGGCGGCGGATCAGGCTCGCCCGACGGACGACCTCGACAAACGGGGCAAGGCCCTGGTCGACCTGGCCGAGGTCCTCCGGCTCGCCGGTCGGTCCGAGGAGGCGATCTCGGTCGCCCGTGAGGCCCTGGAGGTGTTCGAGCGCAAGGGCAACGTCGTGCTGTCGGAGGCCGTCCGCACGATGCTCGCCCGGATCGCGGGGTCCCGGTGAGCCTCTCCTGGTCCGAGCGTGCCTCCGAACCGGGGTCGACGGAACGGGCACGGTGAGCGAGTCGGCCTTCGGACTCGCCTCGCGCCTCTGCGGCGGGCACGTCGCCTACGGAGCCGGCGACTCGCGAACGGCCACGACGTTGAACGCCGTGACGGGCCGCCGGAAGCCCTTGAGCGTGAACTCGCCGGCGGGCTCCACGTCGACGTGCTCCTCGACGTCGGCCAAGAGACGCTGGGCGATAAGGACCTGACCCGCGGTGGCTTCGTCGGCCAGCCGCGACGCCAGATTCGTCACCGCTCCGATCGCCGCGTAGTCGGAGCGTCCCTCGAAGCCGACCTCGCCGCAGGTCGCGTGGCCGAGTGCGATCCCGGCGCCGATGTCGAGCTCGTACCCGCGCCTCCGCCACCGTGGGATGAGCTCGGCCATCTCGTCTCGCAATGCGCAACCGAGCCGTACGGCCCGCAGCGCAGCGTCGGGCACCTCCACGGGGTCGTTGAAGAAGAGCTGCACGCCGTCGCCCTCGAGGAAGCCCACGGTGGCATCGAACCGACGCACGAGACCGCCGACCACGCCGTGGAACTCGCGCAGGACCCGCATCAGCTCCTCCGGTTCGACCGAGTCCACGAAGTTCGTCCATCCACGGAGGTCGGCGAACAGCATCGCGACCTCCCGGCGGTGGCTTCGGAGGATCGCGTCATCGTCCGAGGAGACGATGGCGTCCGCGAGTTGCGGCGAGAGGAACCGCCGAAGCCTCCGCACACGCTCGAGCTCCTCGACCTGGATCCGAACGCGCTCTTCGAGGGTTCGGTTCAGATCGAGAAGCTCTTCCGTCTGCGCACGGATGGTGTCGTGGTAACGCTTGATCCGGAGGAGCGACCGGATACGGACAAGCAGCTCATCGTGGCTGAAGGGCTTCGCGATGAGGTCGTCGGCGCCGGCCTGGATGGCCGTCGTCTTCTCTCCGGTACTCGCCGTGACCATGATCACCGGGAGCACCGCCGTCTCGTCGTCCCCCCGGAGGCGTCGACAGACCTCGTAGCCGTCGAGGCCCGGCATCATGACGTCGAGGAGCACCAGATCCGGCTTCCCCGTCTCGACCAGTTCGAGCGCGCGCTCACCGTCGGTGGCGGTGATGACGTCGTACCCACGGGGCGTGAGCACCGCCTCGAGGAGACGGACGTTCTGGGGGACGTCGTCCACGACGAGGATCCGGGCGTCGTCGCTCATCCGGCCAGTCGGTCGCAGTGTTCCCGAACGGTTCCGATCAGCTCGCGGACGTCCACCGGTTTCGAGAGGTAGCCGTCGAAGCCCGCCGCGAGGAAACGCTCGCGGTCTCCGTGCATCGCCTGTGCGGTCAAGGCGAGGACGGGGATCGTCGCCGTCCGGGCGTTCGCGCGTAACCGATGGAGCGCCTGCACACCGTCGAGGTCCGGGAGCTGGATGTCCATCAGCACGAGGTCCGGCGTGTGCTCGGTGGCCATGTCGACCGCCTCGGCGCCGGACGTCGCCTCCAGCGTTCGGTACCCCGTCGCGACCAGGATGTCGCGGAACAGCTTCATGTTCTTCTCGTTGTCTTCCACGACGAGGATCCGCTCGCCGGTCATGTGGTGATCGGCCTCGTGGGCAACGCGAAGGTGAAGGTGCTCCCCCGCCCGAGCTCGCTCTCGAGCCAGATGCGCCCACCGTGGAGCTCCACGAACCGCTTCGAGAGTGCCAGACCCAGGCCGGTCCCTTCGTGCTGCTCGCTCCCCGTCTCGGTCTGCTGGAACTCCTCGAAGATCCGCTCCCGATCCTCGAACGCGATCCCCGGACCGGTGTCGGCGACGGAGACCCGCACCTCGCCGTTCACTCGCGTCGCGCTGACGTCGATCTCACCTCCGGTGGGTGTGAACTTCACCGCGTTCGAGAGCAGGTTGAAGATCACCTGCCTGATCCGGCGCTCGTCGCCGTCGACGACGTCGACCTCCGGATCGGCCGTGAACCCGACGCGGACCCCTTCCTCGGTCGCACGCTCCCGAACCATCACCACGCCTCGCTCGAGCGCTTCCCGCAGGGAGAACGGGTGAACGTCGAGCTCGACCTGCCCCGCCTCGACCTTGGACAGGTCGAGGACGTCGTTGATCAGCGACAGGAGGTGGTTCCCGGAGGAGATGATGTCCTCGAGGTACTCCGCCTGCTTGGGGTTCACGGGACCGACCATCTCCTCCCGCAGCACCTGCGAGAAACCGATGATGGCGTTGAGCGGCGTCCGGAGCTCGTGGGACATGTTGGCCAGGAACTCCGACTTGTGCCGACTCGCGCTCTCGAGCTCCGTGTAGAGACGCCGGAGCTCCTCGTTCATCCGGTTGACGTTGGCCCCCAACGCGCCCAGCTCGTCCCGGTTCTCGACCGGCACATGGCCCGAGAAGTCACCCGATGCGATCGCGGCGAGGCGCTCGTCGATCCGCTGGATCGGCCCGATCAGTGACCACGACAGGACGAATCCCAGCAGCAGAGCCAGAACGATCGCCCCCGCCGCGACGCCGATGAACAGGCTCCGTGAGCTCGCGAACGAGCTCGCGTTCCGGGCGATCAATCGTTCGATCTCGTCGCTCGTCCTGTTCGCGAGGATCGACGCGTCCTGGTAGAGGTACCTCGCGAGCTCTTCCGCGTCTGCTCGCAGCTGCACCATCTCGTCGATCGTCCCCGCACTGGCGTCGATCGTTGCGGCGCCCCCGTAGAGCGGGATGATCTCCTGCTTCATCAACGCCCAGAGCTCATGGGCGGTCTCCTGCAGCCTTCGCAAGACTTCCCCGTCTCCTGGTTGCGGCCTGAACCCGAGTTGATCCGCGGCCGTCCTGGACTCGAGCCGGCGGGCCTCATCCACCGCGACCTGATCCACCGCGAGCGAGAAGATCCCGCGTAGTTCGGGCGGCGCCGTCTCTGGCCAGGCCACGTTGAAGTCGGGGCCGACGTTCTCCGCCAGGACACCCCGGAGGTACCCGGCCTCGGCCTGGAGTTGGGCGTACCTCACGGCCCGCTCCTGGAGCGCCCCCAGGTTCGCGACGCGATCGTTCGACTGCCCGAGGACGAGCTGCCCCAGGAGACCGACCGCGACGAGGAGCAGCGACGTGCCGACGAACGCGATCAGCAGCTTGGTCCGAACCTTGAGCGGCAGGCGGGCGACGGCCCGGACCAGCGGATCGACGATCCGGCTCAGCCGTCGCGGCTCCTTCGCGACCGCATCCGGTTCCTTCGCAGCTCCGGTCTCCACCGGGTCTCAGGGCTCCAGGACCGTCGTCCCGCCGACGAAGTTCGTGATCAGCCACTTCCCGCCGATCCGGGCCACGTCGAGGTCGCCCGCTGTGACCGACGCGACCTCACCGGTCTGTGCATCGATGAAGTGGCACTCGAAGTGCAGCGTGCCTCGGTCACCGTTGACCGTGATCTCGAGCTTGTACGCCGGGTGATCCGAGATCCAGTTGTTCGCTGGCTGGAACATCGGCGTCTTGTCGAGGAAGAAGTCACGGATCTCGTCCGTCCCGTACGCGGTCTCTCCGGGACCGACCGTCATGGTCGCGTCCGGCGCCCAGAGGCTCATCATGAGGTTGATGTCCTTCGTCGTGGTGGCGTGGTGGAAGTCCTTCTCGATCTGGTCGATCTCCCACATGTCGCGGAATCGTCGGGACTGGTCGCCCGACGAACCGGCGCTCGAGCCACCACAGGCCGCGAGCACGACCGACAGGAGAGCGATCCCGAGTGTGCTCCCGATCACGAACCTCCGCATGTGAGCCCCCTTCCGCTCGACGCCTGGCCGTCGATATCCGGCGATGTTCACACCGCCGAACCGTTGCGTCTAGAGGGTAGGGAGCGCCGGGGCCTCGACCCACCAGGCCAACCGGTCCATGCTTCGGGGTGCCAGCACGGTACGCCTTGGGCCTCTCACGCCGTTCTGTCCGCGCAGTACCCACGGACCTGGTCGGGGAAGGTGTCGACGCGGATCGGCTTCTCGAGCGAGCCGGCGAAACCGGCCTCCTCGAGCCACTCGCCGCTCCCCTCGAGCGGCAGCGCGCTCATCGCCACCACCGGGATCCGAGCCGTCGACCCGTCGGCTCGGAGCGCCCGCGCGGCCTCCACCCCATCCATGTCCGGAAGCCGGAGGTCCATCAGGATCACATCGGGGATGCGTTCGGTGGCGAGCGCGAGCCCCTCGGCGCCCGTCGCGGCCTCGAGCGTCTGGCATCCGGCGAAGGAGAGCACGTCGGCGGCGAGCCTCCGGTTCTTCTCGTTGTCGTCGACGATCAGGACGAGCGGCACAGGCGTATCCTCCGGCAATGACGCTCCGGCTGGTCATCGCGGACGACCACCTGCTCGTCCGCGAGGGCATCCGGCGGCTGCTCGAGACCCAGCCGGACCTCGAGATCGCAGCGGTGTGCGACGACCTCGACTCCCTCCTCGCCGCGGTGGACGCGGAGCGGCCGGACGTCGTCGTCACCGATATCCGCATGCCGCCCGGCAACATCGACGAGGGGATCCGGGCGGCGGAGTGGATCCGCCAAACGCATCCCGACGTCGGCGTCGTCGTGCTCAGCCAGTACGCGACCCCGAGCTACGCGCTCGCGCTCCTCGAGAGCGGCAGCGCGCGGCGCTCGTACCTCCTGAAGGAGCGGGTCCAGGATCCCGAGCACCTCGTGTCGGCGATCCGCGCGGTCGCGGACGGCGGCTCGGTGATCGATCCGAAGGTGGTCGAGGCGCTGGTCGCGGAGAACGCCCGCGGCGA
>JBLNAW010000263.1:0-6263 GCA_050259555.1 Solirubrobacterales bacterium | reverse complement strand
TCGTCTCGACCGACCTCACGCACCGGCGCGTGCTCGCGCGCCTGCGCCGGCACACGCCCGAAGGCGCGCACGTCGCCGTCACCGACCTGTCGGCCGGGACCTGCCTCATGACCGTGCAGGGTCCGCGCTCGCGCGACCTGCTCGGGAGGCTGACCGGTGCCGACCTGTCGAACGAGGCCTACCCGTACCTCACGGCGAAGGAGATCGACGTCCATTACGCGCGCGTGCTCTCGATGCGCGTGACGTACGTCGGCGAGCTCGGATGGGAGCTCCATGTGCCGGCCGACCTGGCGCTCACCGTCTACGACGCGCTCGTCGAGGCCGGCGAGGACCTCGGCTACCGGGACGTCGGCCTGCTCGCGATGAACAGCCTGCGGATGGAGAAGGGGTACCGCGACTACGGGCTCGACGTCGACAACACCGATACGCCGATCGAGTGCGGCCTGGCGTTCGCCGTCGCGTGGGACAAGCCCGGCGGCTTCATCGGCCGCGATGCTCTGCTGCGGCAGCGCGAGGCCGGACCGCCGAAACGCCGACTCGTGCAGTTCCTGCTCCAGGACCCCGAGCCGCTCCTGTACGGCGGCGAGCCGCTCCTGCGCTCGGGCGAGTGGGTCGGCTACAACCGGATCGGCGCGTATGGGCACACGCTCGGCGGGGCGGTCGGGCTCGGCATGGTCGAGGACGAGGACGGGATCCCGGCCGAGGCGATCGGCGAGTGGAAGTTCGAGCTCGAGGTCAATGGCGCCCGGGTCCCGGCGAAGGCGTCCCTCGCGCCTCTCTACGACCCGAAGCGCGAGCGCATCAAGGCCTGAGCGGTGGACGCTCGGGCCCGCGTCGCGATCGTCGGCGGCGGCATCGGGGGCTGCAGCCTCGCGTACCACCTCGCCGAGCTCGGGTGGACCGACGTCGTGCTGCTCGACAAGGGCGAGCTCACGAGCGGCTCGACCTGGCACGCCGCCGGCCTGTGCACGCACTTCAACGCGAGCCGCAACCTCACCCGTCTGCTGGCCGAGAGCATCGCGCTCTACAAGGCGCTCGATGCCGAGACGGGGGGCTCGGTCGGATTCCGCGAGGTCGGCAGCCTGCGCCTGGCCTCGAACCCGGACCGCATGGACGAGTTCCGTCACGCGGTCGGCCGCGCGAGCCTCTGGGATCTGCCGTTCGAGCTCCTGGACCGGACGGCTGCGCTCGAGCGGTGTCCGCTGCTCGCGCTCGACGACGTCCTCGGCGCGCTGTGGATCCCGACCGACGGATACGTCGACCCGAGCGGCGTGACGAACGCGCTCGCGCACCGCGCTCGCGACCGCGGCGTGCGGATCGAGCGCCACGCGCGTGTGACCGGGCTCGGGCAGCGCGCCGACGGCGGCTGGGACGTGCACACCGAGGCCGGCACGCTCGAGGCCGAGATCGTCGTGAACGCGGCCGGCATGTGGGCTCGGCAGGTCGGCGAGATCGCGGGGGTCTCACTCCCGATCGTCCCGCTCGCGCACCAGTTCCTCGTGACCGACGCGGTGGCCGCACTCGCGAGCCTCGCGCACGAGATCCCGGTCGTCCGCGACCCGGACCGCTCGTTCTACGTCCGCGCCGAGGGCGAGGGCCTGCTCGTCGGCCCGTTCGAGCCCGACCCCGCCGCCTGGTCGGTCGAGGGCGTCCCCTGGGACTTCGAGCAGCGCCTCCTGCCCGAGGACCTCGGGCGCCTCGAGGGCGTGCTCGAGCTCGCGGCCGAGCGCGTCCCCGCGCTCGCGAGCGCCGGGATCCGCGGCGTGGTGAACGGGCCCGACGGGTACACGCCCGACGGGCGGTGCCTCATGGGGTGGGTCCCCGGCGTGCGCAACCTCTTCGTGCTCGCCGGGTTCAGCATCTTCGGGATCGTCTTCGGCGGCGGCGCGGGTAAGTACGCGGCCGAGTGGATCGTCGATGGCCAGCCGAGCCTCGACCTGTGGGAGGTCGACGTCCGCCGCTTCGGGCCCTACGCCACCGCGCGCCCCTACCTCGTCGACAAGGCGCTCGACGTGTACGGCCACGAGTACGCGATCCACTACCCGCACCAGGAGCGCCCGACCGGTCGTCCGCTCAAGACCGATCCGATCCACGACCTCCTGCGCGAGCGCGGCGCGTTCATGGGCTTCCGGTTCGGCTGGGAGCGGCCGCTCTGGTTCGCACCGCCCGGCGTCGAGCCGCGGGACGAGCTCACGTTCCGCACGCCGAACTGGCTCGAGCATGTCGCGGCCGAGTGCCGTGCGGTGCGCGAACGGGTCGGCGTCCTCGACCAGACGAGCTTCGCGTCCTACGAGATCTCGGGGCCCGGCTCGAGGGCGTTCCTCGACCACCTCTGCGCGAACCGGCTCCCCGCCGAGGACGGCCGCATCGTCGTCACGCAGATGCTCACCGAGCGCGGGGGCATCGAGTGCGACCTCACCGTGACGCGCCTCGCCGGGGACCGCTGGTACCTCGTCAGCGCCGCCGCGACCCAGGTGCACGACCTCGCGTGGATCGAGCGGCACCTCCCCGCCGACGGGAGCGTGTCCGTCGAGGACGCGACGGAGCGCACGGGCGTCCTCACGGTGGTCGGACCACGCTCACGCGACCTGCTCCAGGCGCTCACCGAGGACGACCTCTCGAACGCGGCCTTCCCGTACATGACCGCGCGGAGGATCCGGCTCGGCTCGGTGCCCGAGGTCCTCGCGCTCCGCATCTCGTACGAGGGCGAGCTCGGGTGGGAACTCCACCACCCGATCGAGGACCTGCGGAACCTGTACGAGGCGATCCTCCAGACCGGCGAGCCGCTCGGACTCGTGGACTTCGGGTACCGGGCGCTCGACTCGCTCCGGCTCGAGAAGGGGTACCGGCTGTGGGGCGCGGACATCTCGGCGGACTTCACGCCGCTCGAGGCCGGTCTCGAGCGCTTCGTCGACGTTGACAAGGGCGACTTCATCGGCCGCGACGCGCTCGTGCGGCAACGCGAGGAGGGCATCCGCCGGAGCCTCGCGTGCCTCACGGTCGAGACCGCGGACGCGCTTCCCCACGGCGCCGAGCCGGTGCTCGCCGGCGACCGGGCCGTCGGCTTCGTCTCGGCCGCCGACCGCGGGCACGTCGTCGGCGCGACGATCGCCCTCGCGTACCTGCCGCTCGAGCTCGCCACGCCGGGCACGGCTCTCGAGGTCGAGATCCTCGGCGAGCGCCGGCCGGCCGTGGTGGTCCAGGCACCGCTCTTCGATCCGGAGAACCGGCGCCTCCGCTCGTGAGGTCCGGGCTAGGATTCCCCCCATGGTCAGCCCACCGACCCAGCGGAGCCTCATCCAGATCCTCGCGCGCGACTTCGCCTCGCGCCTGGCAACGCCGTTCTTCCTCGTGGACGCCGAGGGGAACGTCATCTACTTCAACGAGGCTGCCGAGCGACTGCTCGGCCAGCGCTTCATGGAAGGGCCGGCGATGCCGGCCTCGGAGTGGTCGACGAAGTTCGAGCCGACCGATGCCGAGGGCAACCCGGTCCCGCTCGAGGAGATCCCGCTCGGCGTCGCGATCCTGCGGAAGGTGCCCGAGCACGGCACCCTCTGGATCCGCGGGCTGGACGGCGCGCGACGCCGCATCGAGGTCACCGCCTTCCCGCTGCTCGCGCACACCGACGAGTGCGTCGGTGCGATCGCGATCTTCTGGGAGCCCTCGGAGGCTCGGTAGTGCGGATCCGCGTCTGGGGCTGCCGCGGCTCGATCGCCGCGCCCGGCCCCGAGACGGCCCGCTACGGCGGCAACACGACCTGCATCGAGGTGCGCTTCGACGACGACAGCCTCCTCATCCTCGATGCCGGGACCGGGATCCGCCCGCTCGGCCTCGAGCTGATGCGCGATCCGCCCAAGCGCGTGGACATCCTCCTCACCCACCTCCACGTCGACCACGTCGAGGGGCTGGGCATGTTCGCCCCGATCTGGGATGCGGACACCGAGCTCCACCTGTGGGGACCGCCCTCGCCCGTCGCCTCGCTGGACGAGCGGATCGCGACGTACTTCTCGCCGCCGCTCTTCCCGGTCCATCTCTCGGAGGTTCCCGCGGCCACGAGCTTCCACGACGCGCCCGACGGCGAGTGGCGCCTCGGGAGCGCGCTGCTGCGCTCCGAGCCGATCCTGCACCCCGGCCCCACCGTGGGGTATCGGATCGAGGCCGACGGCAAGATCCTCACCTACATGACCGACCACGAACCGGCGCTCGGGACCGACCTCGAGACGGCGAGCCTCGAGTGGGTCTCCGGCTCGGGCCTGTCCTTCGGCGCCGATCTCCTGATCCACGACTGCCAGTACACGGTCGAGGAGTACGAGACGCGCGTCGGCTTCGGGCACTCGAGCACCGACCACGTCGCCGCGTTCGCGGAGAAGTCGAAGGTCGACCGGCTCGTCCTCTTCCATCACGACCCGATGCACAACGACGATCAGCTCGACACGATGCGCGCGGGCGTGCTCGAGCGCTGGGACGTCGAGCCCGAGCGCTGCCTCCTCGCGGCCGACGGCATGACGCTCGAAGTCTGAGCCCGGGTTGTCCGCCGGAACCCCCGCGGTCAGACTCGGCCCATGAGCCCGCACACCCTGAACCCGCTGTCCGAGTCCGACCTCGATCGCCTCCACGCCGCCGCGCTCGAGGTGCTCCGCGATCCCGGCGCCCGCATCACGCGACCCGAGGCTCGGGACCTCCTCGTCGGCAACGGCGCCACGCTCGAGGGCGAGGACCTGGTGCGGATCCCGCCCGAGCTCGTCGAGCGCGCGCTCGAGGCCGCGCCGAGCCGCTTCACGATCTTCGACCGGGCCGGCGAGCCGGCGCTCGAGCTCGGAGCCGGGAACGTGTACGTGGGCGCCGGAGTCACGAACCTCAACTACCTCGACCCGAGGGACTCCTCGATCGGCCCGTACACGCTCGAGGCGACCGCCGAGTCCGCGCTGCTCGCCGACGCGCTGCCGAACATCGACTTCGTCGCGACGCCCGGCGTGACGCGGCCGTCGGACGATCTCCCGCTCCACGTCGTGAACCAGTCCGAGTTCCTCGCGATGGTCACGAGCACGACGAACCCGCTCATGCCGCTCATCGCCGGTGGCCCCGAGCTCGCCGACATCTACGACATGGCCGCCCTCGTCGCGGGCGGCTCCGACGCGCTCCGCGAGCGACCGTTCCTCGTGCCGTACCTGAACTCGGTCTCGCCGATGCTGTTCAACCCCGAGACGCTCGACAAGCTCTTCGTCGCGGCCGACCGCGGGATGCCCGTGTGCTGCCAGGCGGCCCCGCAGGTCGGCGCGACCGGGCCGGTCACGGTCGCCGGCACGCTCGTCGTCTCGGCCGCCGAGACGCTCGTCGGGCTGGTGCTCGCCCAGCTCCGGCGGCCGGGCACGCCGTTCGTGAGCGGCACCGTGCCGTTCATCATGGACATGCGGTTCGGGACCGTGACCGCGGGCGGGCCCGACGGCGTGCGGTTCATGCTCGCGATGGGTCAGCTCTGCCGGCGTTGGGGACTCCCGCTCGTCGGGATGAGCTTCGGCGGCGACGCGAAGGACGCGGACGAGCAGGCCGCGCTCGAGACCGGCTTCTACGGCTTCGGGACCGTGCTCGGCGGCGTGGACATGGTCTTCGACGCCGGCTGCATCGAGGGCGGGCTGCTCTTCTCGCCGGAGCTGCTCGTGATCGCCGACGAACTCGTCGGCATGATCCGCCGGGCTGTCGAGCCCATCGAGGTGAGCGACGAGACCATCGCGCTCGACGTGATCCGCTCGGTCGGTGTCGGCAACGTGTTCCTCGGCGAGGAGCACACCCTGCGCCACTTCCGCGAGCTCTGGTCGCCCCGCCTCCTTTCGTGGGACGGGAGGCTCCAGTGGGAGACCGCCGGCGCGAAGACCTTGCGCGAACGCGCCCGCGAGCGCGTCCTGCACCTGTGGGAGACGCACGAGGTCCCCGCCCTGCCCGAGGACGTGCTCGACGGCATGCGCGCGGTGATCGAGCGCCGCCGCTCGATGCCCCCGGTTTGACCCCGCCTCCCCGGACTCAGCCGAGGTGGTCGCGGCCCATCCAGCCGCGGTACTCCTCGTTGAACCAGTAGAGGAACCGGTCCTTCCGCGGGTACACGCCGGTCGTGTAGGCCTTCGAGGAGACGCCGATCTGCGCCCGTTCGCACACGGCCCAGTCCTGCCACGAGATGAGGTCCCAGAACTCGACGACCGGCTCCTTCGAGACGTCGCGCTCGGCGATCGTCTCGGGCAGGAAGAGGTAGTCGCTGATCACCGTGGTGT
>JBLNAW010000262.1:0-8981 GCA_050259555.1 Solirubrobacterales bacterium | reverse complement strand
CCGCCGAAGATCTTGTCGACGAACTCGAAGCCCTGGCCACGGGGCAGCGCCTCGACCTCGATGTTGCAGACGGCGTACTGACCGTGGCCCCCCGTCTGCTTCACATGCCGGCCGAGCCCCTTGCCGGATGTGCGGATCGTCTCGCGGTAAGCGATCTTCGCGGGGCTCGTGATGACCTCGACACCGAACTTGCGCTTCATGCGCTCGGACATCACGTCGAGGTGCGCCTCGCCCATGCCGTACATCACGGTCTCGTGTGTCTCGTCGGAGCGCTCGACCCGGAAGGTCGGATCCTCCTCGCGCAGCCGTGCGAGGGCGGTCGAGAGCTTGTCCTCATCGCCCTTCGTCTTGGGGACGATCGCGAATGCCAGGACCGGCTCGGGCAGCTCGAGCGGTGGGAGGTGGACCGGGTCGTCCTTCGTCGAGAACGTGTCGCCGGTCGTCGTGTGGTTGAGCTTCGCAACGGCGCCGATGTCGCCGGCGGGGATCTCGGCGACGGTGTCGTGCTCCTTGCCCCGGAGCGCGAAGAGCTGTCCGACGCGCTCCTCGGTCGCCTTCGTCGCGTTGTAGACGGAGGAGTCGGGCCGCATCTTGCCCGAGAAGACCCGGAACATCGTGATGTGTCCCACGTACGGGTCCGAGACGGTCTTGAAGACGAACGCGGTGAGCGGCTGGCTCTGGTCGGCGGGCCGCTGCTTCTCCTCGCCGCCCTTGCCGACGACCGTGATCTCCGTGCGCTCGGCGGGGGAGGGGAACTCGTCCGCGATGAATTGCAGCAGGCGATCCACGCCGATCGGCTTCGTCGCGGCGCCGCAGAGCACGGGCGCGATCCGCGCGCTCGCGAAACCCTCCTTCACGCCGTGGACGATCTCCTTCTCGTCGAGGGCGCCCTCCTCGAGGTACTTCTCGATGAGCGCGTCGTCGGACTCGGCCACGGCCTCCATCAGCTTCTCCCGGAACGGGTCGGCTCGAGAGGCGACGTCGTCGGGCCACTCGCCCTCGGATGCGCTGACGCCGCCGGCATACGTGAATGCCTTGCGCGAGAGCAGGTCGGCGACCCCCGTGAACGCGTGCTCCTCGCCGATCGGCAGCTCGAGGGGGGCGACCTGGGTCCCGAACGATCGCACGAGCTCGTTCAGCGTCCGCTCGAACGAGGAGCGCTCGCGGTCGAGCTTGTTCACCACGATCGCTCTCGGGAGCCCGGCCTCGACCGCGAGCTCCCAGGCGACCTCGGTCTGCACCTCGACGCCGTCGACGGCCGAGACCACGAGGATCACGGCGTCCACGGCTCGGATCGCCGAGCGGACGTCGCCGATGAAGTCGGCGTACCCCGGCGCGTCCAACACGTTGATCTTCACGCCGTTCCACTCGACCGGCGCCATCGCGAGCGAGACGGAGATCTGCTTCTTCACCTCCTCCGGCTCGAAGTCGCTGACGGTGTTGCCGTCCTCGACCCGGCCCATCCGGGTGAGGGCCCCGGAGGTGTAGAGCATGGCCTCGAGCAGCGCCGTCTTCCCGGCACCACCGTGACCGACGAGCAGGACGTTGCGGATGTCGTTCGCGTCGTAGGTCTTCACCAGGTTCTCCGATCGGAACGCGGGAGTCGAACGGGGATTCTAGCGCGCGACCGGTGCGGCCCCGGGGCCGGGAAGGGCCGGTGATACGCTCCGCGCCGGTGGCCGAGGACGCGAGGACGCAGGCACGCGCGCGCGCGCTCGTCGCGACGCTGAGCGGGGCAGCGGTGCTCGCGACCGGGCTGGCGACCTGGGCGATCCTCGACGCGAGGCTCCGACCGGGCGGGTGGGCGGCGCTCGGCGCCGGGATCCTCCTCGTCGCTGCGGGCGTGCTGGCGTCACGGGCTCGAGACGTCCGGGCACGTCTCCTCGTCTCCTTCGCCGACCGGGCGTTCGACGGCGCGGTGCTCGCTTCGGTGGCGTGGGTCTCCCGGACCGCCGAGCCTGCGGCGGCATCGGGGGCCCTGCTCGCGCTCGCGGCGGGGTTCCTCGGCGCGTACGTCCGGGCGCGCGGGAGCGCGCTCGACTACCTCATCGAAGAGGGGGCCGCGACCCGGGCGATCCGGGTCGGGCTGGTGTCGACGGCGCTGCTCGCGGGATGGACGCAGTGGGCGCTCTTCGGCGTCGCAGCGTGGATGGTCCTCGTGACGCTCGTGCGCGTGAGCCAGGTGGCGAAGGAGGAGCGAGCGTGAGCGCGCGCGAGGATGGCCTTCGACTGACCGCCGTCTACTGGGCGTACAGCGCCGTCGAGCGGATCGCGATGAGCCTGCCGGAGTCGCTCGGGC
This sequence comes from Solirubrobacterales bacterium, assembly GCA_050259555.1. GTDB lineage: Bacteria > Actinomycetota > UBA4738 > UBA4738 > HRBIN12 > HRBIN12. The sequence continues at coordinate 6,682 of JBLNAW010000262.1, read as the reverse complement.
GGCGTCTGTTCGACGGTCTCGGGCGTCTGGCGCACCGCGTGCTCCCGGGGGTCCGGGCGACAGTGGCAGAGAACCAGGCCAGGGTCCTCGGCCTGACCGCGGAGACGATGCTCACGCGGGCGGCGACGCGCGAGGCGTTCCGGCTCTACGCGCGGTACTGGTACGACACCTTCCGGATCCGAGCGCTGACGCGCGAGGACTTCCTCCGGAGGACCCGCTTCGAAGGGCTCGAGAACATCGACGCCGCGCTCGCCGCCGGCAAGGGCTGCATCGCGACGATCCCGCACATGGGCAACTGGGACGTCGCGGGCGCCTGGCTGGCCGCCCACGGGTACCGGCTCGCGGCGGTCGCGGAGGTGCTGAGGCCGGCGCGCCTCGCCGAGCTGTTCGTGCGGCATCGCGAGGAGCTCGGCATGCGGATCGTGCCGCTCGCGGAGGGAGCGAACGTGGGCCAGCAGCTCGCGGGGCTGCTCGCCGAGAACTGGATCATCGCCCTCGTCGCGGACCGCGACCTGTCCGGGCGCGGGGTCGAGGTCGAGATGTTCGGCGCGAGCCGTCGGTTGCCCGCCGGTCCCGGCCTGCTCTCGATCTCCTCCGGAGCCCCGATCCTCGTGTGCTCGTCGTACACGACCGAGGAGGGGTGGATCGTGCGGATCGGTCCGCCGCTCGAGGTCCCTCGCACCGGGAACACCCGAGCGGACGTGACCTCGCTCTCGCGCGCCTTGGCGGCCGAGTTCGAGCGCGCGATCGCCGCCCGACCGACGGACTGGCACATGTTCCAGCCGGCCTGGCCCTCGTGAGGACGCGGTGAGGGTCGCCCTCGTCTGCCCGTACGCATGGGACGACCCCGGTGGGGTGCAGACGCACGTCCGCGAGCTGGGCGAGCGCCTGATCGCGCGCGGTCACGAGGTGCTGGCTCTCGCGCCCGTCCGCAGGGCCGTGGCCGAGAGGTGGGTTCGAGCGATCGGGACCCCTGTGGACCTTCGGTACAACCGCTCGAACGTCCCGATCGACCCCCGGCCGTGGTCGGCGCGGAGGATCGCACGGACGCTCGGCGCGTTCGGCCCCGACGTCGTCCACGTCCACGAGCCGTTCGCCCCCAGTACCACGCTATGGGCGGTCCTGTCGGCGAGGGCGCCGCTCGTGGCGACGTTCCACTCGGGAGCCGAGCCCGCGCGGCTCTACGACATCGCCGGACCGGTGCTCCGCCGCCTCGCCCGGCGCCTCCGAGTCAGGATCGCCGTCTCGGAGGCGGCGGCCGAGGTCGCTCGCCGCCGGCTCGGCGGCCGCTTCGAGGTCGTCCCGAACGCCGTCGACGTCGAGCGGTTCGGGTCGGCCCAACCGGGCGACCTCGGTCCGGGCACGAAGCTCCTGTTCGTCGGTCGCCTCGACGAGCGCAAGGGGTTCGCCGTCGCCGTGCGCGCCTTCGCGGAGCTCGCCGGGGATCGGCCCGACCTGCGACTCGTCGTCGCAGGCGACGGACCCGAACGCGGCGAGGTCGAGCGGCTCGAAGAGGGCGCGCGCGCGCGTGTGCGGTTCCTCGGCACGGTGCCGAACGTCGACCTGCCGCCCGTGCATGCCGCCTGTGACGTCTTCGTGGCGCCGAACGTCGGCGGCGAGAGCTTCGGCATCGTGCTGGTCGAGGCGATGGCTGCCGGCCTCCCGGTGGTCGCCTGCGACATCCCCGGCTTCACCGAGGTGGTCCGGGACGGGCTCGACGGGCTCCTGGTCCCACCCCGCGACGCCCGGGCCCTGGCCGGCGCCGTGGCCCGGGTGCTCGACGATCCCGCGCTGGCGGGGTCCCTGTCCTCGGCCGGCCGCGAGCGTGCGCGGGCGTTCTCGTGGGCCGTGGTGCTTCCTCGGATCGAGGAGGTCTACGCCCGAGCGACCCACGCGAGTCGGTGACCGCCGCTAGGATGGCCGCGAGATGTGGGTCTGGATCGTCCTCGCCGTCGTGGCCGTCCTGCTGTTCGCAGGCATCCTGCTCTTCAACCGGCTCGTCGCCCTGCGGAACCGGGTCGACAACGGCTGGTCGCAGATCGACGTCCAGCTCCGACGGCGGTACGACCTGATCCCGAACCTCGTCGAGGCGGTGAAGGGGTACGCGGCGCACGAGCGTGAGGTCTTCGAGGAGGTCACGAAGGCTCGCGCGCAGGCGATCGACGCCTCCTCGGTCCCGGATCAGGCCCAGGCCGAGAACCAGATCACCCGAGGCTTGCGACAGCTCTTCGCCGTGGTCGAGAACTACCCCGAGCTGAAGGCGAACGAGAACTTCCTCGCGCTGCAGGAGGAGCTCACGGGCACCGAGTCGAAGATCGCGTACGCGCGGCAGTTCTACAACGATCAGGTGATGCGACTGAACACGCTGATCCAGTCGTTCCCCTCCTCGCTGATCGCACGGACGTTCGGCTTCAGGGAACGGGAGTTCTTCAACATCGAGGACCCGGCGCGAGGGCCCGCGCACGTGGACTTCACCGGCTGACGTGTACGAGCAGATCGCTTCGAACAAGCGGCGCACGGTCCTGCTGGTCCTGGGCGCGATCGTCTTCCTCGGCCTCATCGGGTACGCGATCGGTCTATTCACATCGAGCGGACCGGTCGGCCTCATCGCCGCGCTCGTCGTCGCCGTGGTGATGGCGCTCGGCTCGTACTTCGCCGGGGACCGCATCGTCCTGGCCTCGACCCGGGCGCGCGAGGTGACCTCGGAGCAGGAGCCCCGGCTGCACAACGTCGTCGAGGGTCTCGCGATCGCCGCCGGGATACCGAAGCCGCGCGTCTACGTCGTGCCCGAGCGCGCCCTCAACGCGTTCGCGACCGGACGGGACCCCGAGCACTCGTCGATCGCGGTCACCCAGGGACTCCTGGAGGGGATGAACCGGGTCGAGCTCGAGGGCGTCGTCGGCCACGAGCTCTCGCACGTCCAGGACCGCGACATCCTGGTGGGCACGATCGTCGCCACGCTCGTCGGCGCGGCGGTCCTGCTCTCCGAGTTCTTCATGCGCGCCTGGTTCTGGGACGGCATCGGCGGCCGGCGGGGGAGCGACCGCGGGGGTGGCCCGGTCGCCATCGCGTTCCTCGTCGTGGGGCTCGTGATGCTGATCCTCGCGCCGATCGTCGGGCAGGTCATCAAGCTCGCGGTCTCGCGCAACCGCGAGTACCTGGCCGACGCTCAAGGGGCGCTCCTCACCCGGTACCCGCCCGGGCTCGCGAGCGCGCTCCGCAAGATCCAGGCCGGGGCCGCCATCCCGATGTCCTCGGCGAACAACGCGACCGCCCACCTGTGGCTGAATCAGCCCTCCCGGGTCCAGGGGGAGGGCATGGGCCCGCTCGAGCGCCTCTTCCAGACCCACCCGCCGATCGAGGACCGGATCCGCCGACTCGAGGAGATGTGAGCCGAGTGGTTGAGACCTCCTCGACCGGCCGGTAGCATCGCGGTCCCGGCTCCGGCCGGCCGCGACCCCCGAATATCCTTCCCCGACCCCCCGGAGGTGCTCCGCATGTCGCTGACCCGCCGCGGCAAGGCCACGCTCGCCACGTTCACGTCGCTGCTGATCGTCGGAGGCGGCACGCTCGGGTACTTCGCGCTCTTCCCCGAGAAGGCGCCGGCGATCGTCCGCAACACCCTCACGACCGTCGGCCTCGTCGAAGACCCGGCTCCGCCGCCGCCCGCCTGCCCCCTCACGGGGCAGCCGGCGCCCCACGGGGTCGTTCCCGACCGCCCCGTGCTCGCCGTGAAGATCGAGAACTACCCGGACGCCCGCCCCCAGGCCGGGCTGCAGGCGGCAGACGTGATCTACGAGGAGCCGGTCGAGGGCGGCATCACGCGGTTCATCGTGCTCTTCCAATGCGGTGACGACCCGCGGGTCGGACCGGTGCGGAGCGCTCGAACGGCCGATCCGGAGGTGCTCGCGCAGTTCGGCGTTCCGATCCTCGCGTACTCCGGAGGGGCCCCGAACGTGCGGAACGCGATCGATCGCGCGGACCTCTTGGCGATCGACGAGACCCGCGGCGGCTCCGCCTTCATGCGTGACGCGAGCCGCGAGGCGCCCCACAACCTCTACGCGGACACCAGGGCCCTGTACAAGGTCGCGCACTCGACCGAGGGACCGCCGAGCGCCGTCTTCACCTATGCCGAGGAGCTCGCGCTGGCGTCGCGGAAGGTGTCGAGCATCCACCTCCCGTTCTCGGCGACGTACGCCGACGTGTGGTGGACGTGGGACCGCAAGAGCGACCAGTGGCTCCGGGCCCATGGCGACGTGCCGCACCTCGTCGAGTCGGGTGAGCAGGTCCCGGCCGACAACGTGGTGGTGCAGGTCGTCGACGAGGTCATCGGACCCCGCGGCGGGATCACGCCGCACCTCACGCTGACCGGTTCGGGCAAGGCCTACGTGTTCCGCGACGGCCGGATGATCGTCGGTCGCTGGGAGCGAGCGAGCCTCCACGACGTCACGAGGTTCGTCGCGAAGGACGGCACCGAGATCCCGCTCGTGCCGGGCCGCACCTGGGTGGAGCTCCTGCCGAGCACCGTGGAGGTCGGCACCTCGCGCTGAACGCACGAGGCCGCGACCGGCTCCGACCGAGGCGTCAGGGTCGCAGAGCCTCGTACGCGGCCTCCGCGCGGTGCCGGAGCTCCGCGGGGGCCGAGCGGTAGTCGGCGCGGAGTCGTTCCTTGATCTCGGCGCGGCGCTCCGAGGGGAGCGGCACCATGCGGTCGAGCTCGTCCTGTGACCTCGCCCTCGAGCGGTAGTCCTCCTCGATCTCGCGGTCGATCCGCGCGAGGTGCTCGGGGAGATGCTCGAAGGCGTGGAACGAGGTCCCGAACCGCGCGTTCACGCGCTCGATCACCGAGCCGAAGTCCGTGACGACCTCCTCGAACGTCCCGACGACGAACCCCGCGCGCCTGGGAAGCAACGGCTCGTGGAACCGCACGTAGCCGACGAGCGAGACGCGCGGCGTGAGCGAGGGCGTGTGGATCACGTGCGAGAGCACGGCGTCCTCGGGCGATCGGATGAGCACGAGCGTCGGCACGCGCCGACGGACGCCCGCGATGACCTGCGCAGGGGTGTGCGTGTGGTGGGCGATCCGGCTGGCATGCGGTTCCTGTGCGAGGCGAAATGCCGCCACGGCGAACGACGACGCGCATCGCGGGAAGGACTCGATGACGATCTCGGTGTCCTCGCGCAGGACCTCGCCGCGGCGGCGGAGGCGTTGGAGCGGCAGCGCCAGCCGGGGATAGCGGGCGATCGCGGTCTTCAGTTCGTACGAGAGCCGCGCGGCGGTGCTCACGAGCGCCTCCGAGACCGTTTGCACGTGCCGAGCTTAGCCGCGCGGCCTCGCCACTCTTTCGGCCGGTCGCCCGTAGGAGGGCTCGCGACCGCGGCGGTACACTCGACGTGCAGGTGGTGCACGAGGGCGCAGCACGCTCGAGGAGGGGGTACCCGTGGAACGCGAGACCGGCACCTTCCGTGTGAAGTCCGGCCTGGCCGAGATGCTCAAGGGCGGCGTCATCATGGACGTCACGAACGCCGAGCAGGCGAAGATCGCCGAGGACGCCGGCGCGTGCGCGGTCATGGCCTTGGAGCGGGTGCCCGCCGACATCCGCAAGGAGGGCGGCGTCGCCCGCATGGCGGACGCCACGAAGGTCGAGGAGATCATGCAGATCGTCTCGATCCCCGTGATGGCGAAGGCCAGGATCGGGCACTTCGTCGAGGCGCAGATCCTCCAGGCCCTCGGCGTCGACTACGTCGACGAGTCCGAGGTCCTCACCCCGGCCGATGAGGAGCACCACATCGACAAGTGGGCGTTCACCGTGCCGTTCGTGTGCGGCGCGCGGAACCTCGGCGAGGCGCTCCGGCGCATCGGCGAAGGTGCCGCGATGATCCGCACCAAGGGCGAGGCCGGGACCGGCAACGTCGTCGAGGCCGTACGGCACCAGCGCACGATCCTCCGCGAGCTGGGGTGGCTCCGCTCGCTCGGTCCGGAGCAGCACATGGCGGCCGCGAAGGACTTGGGCGCCCCGGTCGAGCTCGTGCGCATGGTCGCCGAGCAGGGCAAGCTCCCGGTCGTGAACTTCGCCGCCGGCGGCATCGCGACGCCTGCCGACGCGGCGCTCATGATGCAGCTCGGCGTCGACGGGGTGTTCGTGGGCTCGGGGATCTTCAAGTCCGAGGACCCCGCGCCGCGCGCGCGCGCGATCGTCGAGGCGACCACGCACTTCCAGGACCCCGACGCGCTGGCCAAGGTCTCGCACGGGCTCGGCGAACCGATGCACGGGCTCGACATCAAGGAGCTCGGCGAGGAGGGTCTGCTCCAGACCCGCGGGTGGTAAGCGAGGCACATGAAGGCGGGCGTCCTCGCGCTGCAGGGTGACTTCCGCGAGCACGCCGCGGTGCTGGCCTCGCTCGGCGCCGCGCCCATCGAGGTCCGCACGCCCGAGGACCTCGCGCGCGTGGACGCCCTGGTGATCCCCGGCGGCGAGTCCACGACGATCAGCAAGCTCGCGCGGAGCGCCGACCTCGTCGAGCCGATCCGCGAGCGCGCGCTGGGCGGCATGCCCATGCTCGGCACCTGTGCCGGGATGATCGTGATGGCCGCGCGCGTCGATGGTCTGGAGCCGCTGCTCGCCTTGGTCGACGTGACGGTGCGACGCAACGCCTACGGGCGGCAGGTGGACTCGTTCGAG
>JBLNAW010000261.1:0-3427 GCA_050259555.1 Solirubrobacterales bacterium | reverse complement strand
CGGCGATGCTCGAGGTGCTCGATCGGGTGGACCTGCTGCGGCGGTACCTGCCCGAGTGGGCGCTCGTGCGCTGCCGACCGCAACGTGACCCGTACCACCGCTTCCCCGTCGACGTGCATCTGCTGCGCACGTTCGCGAACGTCGCCCGGCTGCTCGACGATCCCGGCGACGACCACGTCGCGGCCGAGGCCGCCTCGCTCCTCCGCGAGCGCGACGGTGTGCTGCTCGGGGCGCTCCTGCACGACATCGGCAAGACGGGGGAGGGGGGGCACGTCGCGGTGGGCGGCGAGGTCGCCGGCCGCGCGCTCGAGCGCATGGGCCTTCCGAGCGCGACCCGCGAGCTGGCGCACTTCATGGTTGCCGAGCACCTCCTGCTGCCCGACACGGCGACGCGTCGGGACCTCGAGGACGACGACCTGGTGCTCGACGTGGCCTCGCGCGTCGGCGAGCCCGAGAGGCTCGCGGCCTTGTACCTGCTCGCGGTGGGTGATGCGAACGCGACCGGGCCGGCCGCGTGGACGCCCTGGCGTCAGACCCTGATCCGCGAGCTCGTCGCGAAGGTCGAGCGGGTCCTCGAGCGCGGCGAGGCCGGGCCCGAGACCGGTGAGCGGCTCGCCGAGCGCGCCGACGCCCTTCGGGCGCTCCTGCCTGATCTCCCCGAGGCCGACCTCCAGCGGTTCCTCCTGCGCATGCCGCGGAGCTACGTCCTCACGGTGGCGGCGGAGCGGATCGCCGAGCACCTCCCGATCGTCCGGCCGCCGCTCGGCGCGCTCGAGGTCCGCACGCTCGCCGGTCCCGGCGCTCGGCCGGGCACGCACGCCCTCACGGTCGTCGCGGCCGACCGCCCCGGCCTGCTCTCGCTGATCGCGGGCGCCCTGTCGCTCGCGGGCCTGTCCATCTTGTCCGCGCAGGTCTTCACGACCGAGGACGGCGCGGCCGTCGACGTGTTCGAGGTCGAGGGCGCCTTCGAGCCCGAGATCGGTGAGGAGCGCTGGCGCGAGTTCCGGACGACGCTCCGCAAGGCGATCGAGGGGCGTCTCGCGCTCGACCACCGCGTCGAGGCCAAGCGGCGCATCTACCCGCCGCCGCGACACGAGGTGCCGGTGCAGGTGCGGGTCCACCCCGACGCGTCGGACTTCTTCACGGTGGTCGAGGTCGGGGCGTCCGACCGGATCGGCCTTCTCTTCGACGTCACGCGCACGTTCGCCGACCTGCATCTCGACGTGCATCTCGCGAAGGTGGCGACCTACGGCGCTCGGGTGGTCGACGCGTTCTACGTGCGGGACGTGCTCGGTCGCAAGCTCGATGCGGAACAGGTCGCCGAGCTCGAGCGTGCGCTCCTCGCCCGGCTTGGGGACTGACGCGGCGCCCGCCCCCGCTGCCCGCGTGAGCGGTCGGCCTAGCCGCCGAGGCGTGTGGGGACGACGGGGACCTCGATCTGCCCCGAGATGATCTGGTCACGCAGCCGGTCGAGATCCGGACGGATGTCGTCGATAAAGCCCCCGCTGGAGGATAGGCCGACGCCGCCCTCGGCCAGGCCGAACCAGCGGACGCCGCCGGTCCACTCGCCGCGGGCCTCCTCGGTCATCACGGTCTCGATCGCCATGTCCACCCGTTTCGTCATCGAGGTCAGGATGTGGTCTCGCCAGGCGAGGGCGAGGTCCTCTCCGACCGCGTACCGGATCTGCTCGAACTGGTCTGCGTCCACGCCGATCGCCCACAGGTGCCTCCCGAGCTCGCTCGATACTTGGTAGGCGGCCTGGAACAAGCCCCACCCCGAAGCGCCCGCGGCGTGATAGATCACGTCGGCACCGTTCCGGTACAGGCGGGTGGCCACCCGCCGGGCGTGGTCGGGGTCCATGAACCCGCTGCCGTCCTGACTCAGGTAGACGATGCGGACCTCGATGTCCGGTCGGACGGCATGCGCACCGGCTTCGAAGCCGGCTTCGAACCTCCAGATGACCGGGATGTCGGCCCCGCCGATGAACCCGACGACGCCGGTCTTGCTCGTGAGGGCAGCCGCCGCGCCCGCCAGGAACGAGCCCTCCTCCGCCCTGAAGTTCAGGTATGCCACGTTGGCGAGCTTCCCGGTGGGGATGTCGAGCGCGATGTAGTGCGTATCGGGATGATCGGCGGCGACCGCCTCGAACACGTCGGCAGACAGCCCGGCGTCAGCCGACACGATCATCCCCACCCCTTCCGCGGAAAGGCGCCGCAGCTCCGATCCGTATGCGTCGGGGGTCCGCGGGATGACCCGCTCGGCGGAGTGTCCGCTCTCGACCACCGCCCGATCGAAGCCCGCTGCGATCATGTCGCTCCACCCGCCGTCCCCGTAGCCGGTGAAGATGAGGGCGGCGTCAGCCGGCCGGCTCCCGAGCCACGAGAGGAGGCCGAACGTCCCCCCCGCGACCAACAGGGCGAGGGCCGCGGCGGCCGCCCAGAGCCGCCGCCGGGCGCGCCGCTCGAGCCGCCCATGCGCCGCCAGGCGAGCGGACTCCTCCGCCTCGTGCTCGTTCCTACGCGAGACCGAGGCGTCGAGGAACTCCCGCTCCGTCGACGCGAGCTGGAGAGCTGCCCCTTCCGCCCACTCCTCGTACCCAGCGAGCCGATTCCCCGTGAGTAGGTAGTCGCCGTGCTCTCCCGAGGCCCTCCACTCCTCGGCCGCCGCGGCCAGCGTCGCGCGGCGGCGCACGTCGGCCCGATGGCGCTCGACCCAGCCGGCCAGGCGCTCCCATCCCCACAGCAGCGCCTCGTGCGCGACCTCCACGGTGGCGTCACCGGTCGCGGGGTCCCGGTCGAACGAGAGCAGCCGGTGGCGCCCGAACGCATCCAACACCTCGGACAGCGCGACCGGGTCGGCACCGATGTCGGTGAGCTCTGCGAGCCGTGCCCGTCGCCGCGAGTGACGAGCGCCGTTCCCAACCCGGACCAAGCGCAGGAACACCTGGAGCGCCACTTCGCGCGCTTCCTCGTCGAGGTGTCCGTACACGCGCTCGGCCCGCCGGGACACGACCCCGTGGAGGCCGCCGAGCTCGCGGTACGCATCCAGCGTGAGTCCCGCTTCGTTCCGTCGCTCGAACAGCTCCGTGAGCGCGAACTGGAGGAAGGGGAGCGCGCCGGGCTCGCCGACCGCGTCGGCGATCAGCGTCGCGCGGAGGGAGGGCTCGACCGCCACGTCCACGCGCCCCGCCGGCCCGAGGATCGCGGCCTCGATCTCGTCGGGGGCCATCGGCAGGACGTTCACGACGCTCGGCACGAACACGCGGGAGAAGCGGGGATGGAGCAGCGGGCGGTCGTAGAAGTCGCCGCGGAGCGTCAGGACGACCCGCACGTGGCCGTCCCCCGCCTCGCCCAACGCCGAGATCGCTTCGAGGAACCGGTCCCGGTCGACCTCCCCGGCGGCCGAGAACACCTCCTCGAACTGATG
>JBLNAW010000260.1:0-10562 GCA_050259555.1 Solirubrobacterales bacterium | reverse complement strand
TCGGATTCCACGGCTACATCATCAAGGACACGCCCATCCCGCGGTTCATCCAGGCCATCGACGCGGTGCTCGCCGGTGAGGTCGTGGTGCCGCGCGCGCTCTCGGCTCGCGTCGCGGGGATGCAGAGCGTCGAGGAGCGAGCGGTCAGCCTGCTCGCCGGCCAGCTGACGAGGCGGGAGCGCGAGGTCCTCGGACTCCTGGTCGAAGGCGCGAGCGGGCAGAGCATCGCGCGAACGCTGGGGATCAGCCCGAACACCGTCCGCACCCACGTGCAGAACGTGCTGACGAAGCTGCAGGTGAACTCGCGGCTGGAGGCGGCGACCTTCGCGGTGCGCCACCGGATCCTGCAGGACGGGGAGCAGCGCCTCGCGTCCGGCGATCGCTGAGCACCGCCGGAACGCGCGAGGCTACTTCGACTCCAGCTCCTCGAGCTCTGCGGGCGGCGCGAGTGAGCGACCGTTGCTGTGCGGCTCGGATTCGAATGCGCGAGCGAGCATGCTGCGCCGGAGGTCGGACGACCCGTAGCCACGCTTCTCACGCCTCCCGAGGTTGACCCCGTTCAGCACGCCGCCGACGAGGTTGGCGTTGACCTGACGGAGCTGGCGTCGTGCCCTCGCGGCCGAGGAGCGCCTCGAGCGCCGAGCGCTCACGACGAGCAGGACCGCGTCGACCATGGTCGCGACGACCACGCTGTCGGCGACCGCGAGCAGCGGCGCCCCGTCGATGACCACCGTGCCGAGGTCGGCGCACCGCGCGACCACGTCGAGCATCCGGTCCGACTGCAGCAGCTCGACCGGGTCGAAGATCTCGGCGACCGGGCCGCTCGGGAGGACGGCGAGATGCGGGATCGGGGTGGCGCAGATCACGTCCTCGAGCCCGACCTCTCCCTTCAGCACCTGGCCGAGCCCTCGGTCGTTGTCGAGGCCGAACGGTGCCTTGGTCGGTGACCGGAGGTCGGCGGAGATCAGCACGACGTCGCGCCCGATCTGCGCGATCGCGACCGCGAGGTTCGTGGCCACGGTGGTCTTCCCCTCACCCGGCAACGGGCTCGTGACCAGGAGCGTCCGCACCGATCGCCCGCTGACCGCGAGGAGGTTGGTCCGCAGGGTCCGGAACGCCTCGGCCGAAAGGCTCCTCGGCTCGGCGACGGTGACCGGCTTGGATGCCGGGTGTCGCCCGGTCGGCAGCGTGGGGATCACCCCGAGGACGGGAGCCCCGAGGGTCTGCTCGAAGGAGTCGGCGCCCCCGATCGGATCGCGGAACCGCTCACCGACCGTGACCGCCCCGATGCCGAGCACGAGACCCAGCAGCGCCCCGAGGACGAGGTCCAGCCGGTGCTTGGGTCGGCTGGGCGAGGAGGGGAGCGTCGCGGGCCGGATCACCTGACCGGGATCGCTGCTCAGCGTGCTCACCGTCGCCAGCTGGTTCTGCAGCGCCAGGCGGGTGGTCTGGACGGCGCTGCGCTGCTCGAGCAGATCCGCGCGGGCGGCGGAACCGTTCGGGAGAGCGGCGATGTCCGAGTTCAGGTTGGTGATCTGCTCGTCGATCTTGTCGACCTCGTCCTGGAGCGCGGTCGTGCGGCGGGCGATGGAATCCAGCGCCTGCCCGGACTTGAAGTCCAGGTAGGCCTCGGCGAACGCCTGCGCGCCAAGTCGCGCATCCCGCGCGTTGAACGCCGAGTACGAGATCTCGAGGATCATGGCGTCCGAAGGTGTGTTCACGGACACGTTCTTCAGCAGGGTGTCGAGGGTGGTCTGGGAGTCGAAGCGGGAGAGCGCCTCGTGCGCCACCGCGGTGGAGGTCGCGATCCGGATCTCGGTCTGCAGGTCGATCTGGTTCGGCGAGAAGGACTCCACCGGGTTGGTGAGGATCGGCCGGATCAAGACGTCGGCCTGAGAGGTGTACACGGGCCTGCGGGTGTAGGAGTAGAGCCCCGCGAGGAGCGTCACGAGGATGGTGATGCCGATCACGACACCCTTGCGCCGTGCGATCGTGCCGAAGAACTCGCGCAGGTCGACCGCGACTTCCGTGACGTTCCCGTCGGTGCTGCGAGACGACATCATCGTTCGGGGCTTCACCTCACTCACTCGTGCCGAGCCATCGGGCTACCACGCCCGCATGGGGGCTCCGCTGTATCGCATCAGGGTAGATGCGTCGCTGTCGACGACCATCGTGCAATCGTCGTAGGCGCGATACGTCGTCGAGCGGGTGTCGGGGTCCGAGCGGTGCCCTAGCGTCGCCTGGACTCCTCAACCGCGGGGAAACGGGTTGCCTGAAGACATCGAACGGGTTCGGATCCTGCTCGCCGACGAGCAAGCGTTGTTCCGTGAGGCGGTTCGCCTCGCGCTCGAGAGCGAGGACGACTTCGAGGTCGTCGCGGAGGCCCGCGACGGCTTCCAGGCGGTCGCCGACGCCGAGCGGACGTCGCCCCGCGTCGCGGTGCTCGATGCCCACCTCCCCCGGAGCGACGGCATCCAGACCGCCTGGCTGATCCGCCAGCGCGTCCCGCGGTGCGAGGTCGTGATCGTGAGCGACCGCGAGGACCGCCGCGTCCTCGAGCAGGCCCTCGAGGTCGGCGCGCGCGGCTTCGTCACGAAGTCCTCGCCGATGTCCGAGCTCCTCAGCGTCATGCGCGCGGTCCATCGGGGAGAGACCCTCGTGCCGTCCCGGATGCTCGGCGACCTGCTCGGCGGGCTGATGCGGCGGCGGCAGGAGCAGGACGAGGCGTTCCGGCGGGTCTCCCGTCTCACCCGTCGGGAGCGCGAGGTGCTCCACCTCCTGGTGGACGGCTCGGGCACCGAGGCGATCGCCGGTGCCCTCGTGATCAGCCCGCAGACCGCGCGGACGCACATCCAGAACATCCTCGCGAAGCTCGGCGTTCACTCACGTCTGGAGGCCGCGGCCCTCGTGAACGAGAGCGGGATCCGCGACGGCCTGACCGACGAGCCCGTCGTGCGCATCCCCACCCCGTATCCGGTCTCGGGCTAGCCGGCGCCCGTCGCGCGGCCCGATCCGCCGAGCTGAACCCGCGGTCTGAGGTACGGCTACGCCGCGGCGATCGCCACGTCGTCCGCCGCGAAACACGTGCCGACGGGCGCTCCGTCGATCCACGCCTGCAGGTCGAGGGACGAGGACCCGGTCGACACCGCCGTGTAGCCGACCGAGACCTGCTGCCACGTCGTCGAGAGCGCGGTCTGCGCGACCTGCTTGCCGACGAGCGTCCCGCCGACGTACTCGCGGAGCCGGATCGAGAAGGTCGCCCCGGGCGTGTCGGCGCGGACCCACATCGTGGCCGTGTAGCTCGCCACCGAGGTCGTGAGCACCCAGTTCGGCTGATCGTTCAGCTTGCAGACGGCGCCCGCCGACCCTCCGTTCGTCACCTGTGCCGCCCAGCCGCCGGAGCGGCCGCCCGAGACCCGCGCGAGGGTGACCCCCGTGCCGGAGCCCGCCACGTTCCAGCCGCCGGTGTCGGTCTCGAACCCCGGGTTGCCCACGAGGTTGGACGAGGCCTCGCTCACGGTCACCGTGAGGTCGTCGGTGGCCGAGAGCGCGCCGTCGTCGGCGGTGAGCCGCAGGACGTAGGTCCCGCCCGTCGGGAAACTCACCGTGGTCGAGAGCGATCCGGCATCCGCGAACACCGCCGCAGCCGGCCCGGACACCTGCGACCACGTCGTCGTGAGGCTCCCGCTCGGGAGGCCGTCGTCGGAGGCCGAGCCCGCCGTCGTCGCGGTGTTCGGCAGGATGATCTGTTGGTCGGGACCGGCGTTCACGAGCGGCCGCACGTTGGTGCCGGGCACGGGGCCCACGGTGACGGTGACGTCGTCGGTCGCCTCCAGGACCCCGTCGTCGGCCGCCAACCGCAGGACGTAAGTGCCCGCCTCGTCGAAGGTCACCTCGGTGGTCGGGGAGGAGGGGTCGGCGATCAGGACGGACTGCGGGCCGTCGACGAGCGACCAGGTCGCCGTCACGGTGCCCGGAGGGTTCGGGAGGCCGTCGTCGTTCACGGCGCCCGCCATCGTGGCGGTGTCGGGAAGGGTCACCTGCTGGTCGGGGCCCGCGTTCGGCACGGGCGCCTGGTTCTGCCCGCCCGTGCCGTACTCCACGTGCAGCACCGGCGAGGCGTTCCCGTTGAAGGACTCGGCCGCGCGCTTGCCCGAGCCGGTGATGATGAGCACCATCGCGTTGCCGCTCGACCACCCGGGACGGTTCACGAGCTCCTGCACGATCGGCGCGAGGTCGGGCGTGCGCTGGTCCACGCCCGCCGCACCCGCGGTGGGCCACGCCGGCGGGTTCCACGCCACGCTCGCCGCGGTTCGCGGTCGTGACGAGATGCCCCCGGCGGTCTTCGTGAAGGTGCCGGGGTCGTCGGCCGCCTGGCCCTGGATCGCGAGCGCGGTGGTCACCTTGGTGGCGCGGTCGGCCTGGAACTGGACGTAGGCGCCGGTGATCTCGGCGCCCTTCGGGATCGTGATCCCCGTGAACCGCACGCCCACCGTCTGGTTCCCCCGCGATCCGTCCAGGACGAGCTCGAGGTCCGTGCTGTTCAGGTTGACGCCGCCCGTCGCCGCTTCCTCCGCGTCATCGGAGCTCGCCGCCACGGCGCGCTGCAGGATCGTCGTTCCCTGCGGCGCGACGAACACGGTCACGTCGTCCGTGCTCTGCAGCTCCGTGTCGTCGGCGGTGAGTCGGAGCACGTAGGTCCCGGCCTGCGGGAAGCTCACCGAGGTCGTCGGCGCCGACGGGCTCCCGATCGCCGCGGTCGCCGGCCCCGTGACCTGGGACCAGGTCGTCGTCGAGCTGCCGCTCGGCAACCCGTCGTCCACCACGGTGCCGGTCAGCGTCGCCTGATTCGGCAGCGTCACCGATCGGTTCGGGCCGGCGCCGACGAGTGGCGCGAGGTTCCCGATCGGCGCCAGGTCGACGGCCATCTCGAAGAGCATGCCGTCGTTCTCGGTCGGATGGCCGTCGTTGTCCTCGCCCCGGGTCACGAGGTACAGGTTCATCCGGCCGGGGTCGTTGCTGCCGGGAGCCAGCACCACGTCCGCGGGGTGGTCGGCGGCCGCGGCGGCCAGGTCGATCGCGTTGACGAGCATGCCGAGCGTGTTCGTCTCGTAGATCGTGTTCGTGTTGCGGTCCAGCACGAGCAGCGTGTCCCGATCCGCGTCGTAGCCGAGACCCTCGGAGTCCTCTGCGCCGAAGCGCCCCACGTCGAAGTGCGACGTGGTGTCGTCGCCGGTCGGCGGGACACCGTCGAACACGCCGTTTGATCCCGGGGAGACGCGGTAGACCTCGGTGCCGATGCCGTCGCTCACGTACACGTCGCCGGTGTCGGTGTCGAACGCGACGTCCTCGGGGTCCGTGTTGCCGTACGCGGTGGTGTCGAAGGAGGAGACGATCGAGTCGTCGGGCGTACCGGGCGTCTCATCGGGTCCGACCGACACGACGAAGATCCTGCGAAGCACGTCGTCCGCGACGAACAGATGCTGCTCGACGGGATCGAAGGAAAGGCCCGTGGGCTCGTCGGTGTAGGCGGTGGTGAGGCCGGTGCCCGTCTGCGTTCCGGACGGCGTCGTCCGGAACAGGTTGACCTGCTGGAAGATGGTCATCTCGTCGACCTCGGAGTCGCTGATCAGCAGCTCGTCGGTGCCGGGGAGATAGGTGATCCCCGCGGGGTCGGGGCTCGGCGGGCTCAGCTGCCACAGCGCCACCGCGTTCACGAGCGTCGCGGCCGGGGTGGCGGCAGAGGCCGGCCGGATCGCCGCCAGCTCCGGCAGCAGGGAGCCGAGGAGGAGCGAGAAGGCCGCGAGCCACCGTGAACGAGAGCCTCGCGCCGGCGTCGTCGGCGGGTCGGATCGACGTGTGGGTGCCACGGGCTTCACCTTGGGCCTCTCGCGTGCCCGCTCCGGGCCTTGGGCGCCAGCGTAGGGCCGCCCCCCGCCTCCGGGCATCCCGCCGGCGGCGTACGTGCGCTACCGCGTATGACGGCCGGGCCACGGCGATGAGCGGGGCGGCGTACGGCCGGGGTCGGACCCCGGTCCAGGGCGGCGGCCCGTGCCCGGCGTTCCAGCCCCGTGCGCGACTCATCCGGATGACGTAGGCGACATACGTCGACGCACGCGTTCCTTCCGGCGGTCTCCTGCTTATCGTGCGGGGATCGAGGGATCGGCGACGACGCCCCCCGAGAGCCATCCGACCGAGGGGTGAGACGTTGGCCCACCGCACCATCGATGACCCGTGCCGCGATCCCGAGTCGTGCCAGCCCGGCGCGGGACGCGAGCGCCGTGGATCCGCCGAGGGAAGGACGCGATGAAGCTCGAGGGCGGCGCTGAGATGCTGACGTCCCCTCCGGTCGAGCCGCAGCCCGACGGCGGTACCGCGCCGGAGGGCACCCTCGAGCTGGTCTCGGCGCTGTGCGGGTCGCTCGAGGCCGAAGGGGTGGCCTACTGCCACTGGAAGAGCAACGAGGCCCTGGGTCGCTCGGCGAGCGGGGAGAACGACCTCGATCTGCTCGTGAGCCGGTCGGATGCGCCGGCGTTCGAGGGCGTCCTTCGGCGTCTGGGGTTCAAGGACGCTCGCATCCCGCGATGGAAGCAGCTCCCGGGGATCTGGCACTCGTACGGGCTGGATCGCTCCACCGGCAGGCTCGTCCACGTCCACGCGCACTACCAGCTCGTCATCGGCGACGACATGACGAAGAACTTCCACCTCCCGATCGAGGAGGCGTACATCGCGTCGTCCGTGCCCGCCCCGCCCTTCCGGGTCCCGGCGCCGGAGTTCGAGCTCGCGCTGCTCGTGCTGCGGATGGTGATCAAGCACTGCACGTGGGATGCGCTCGTGAGCCGGCAGGGCTCGCTGTCGGCGAGCGAGCGGCGCGAGCTGGTCGATCTGCTCGGCAGGGTGGATCCGGGTCGCGCCTCCTCGACGCTCGCCGAGCATCTGCCGTTCCTCCACCGCGACCTCTGGGACCGCTGCCTGCGAGCGATCCAGCCCGGGGCATCCGTGGCGTTCCGCCTCGGGGCCGCGAGGCGGCTCCACCGCGCGCTGGCCGGGTGCGCTCGGCGCGGGCGGGCGGCCGACACGTACCTGAAGATGTGGCGTCGCGCGCGGATCTTCGTCCCGCGGCGCGTGTTCCGGCGCCGGGCACCGGCCAAGGGCTTGGGCACCGGTGGTCTGCTCGTCGCGATCGTCGGGGGTGACGGATCGGGCAAGTCGACGGTGGTGGACGGCCTGTCGTCGTGGCTCGGGAAGGACTTCTCGACGCGGACCGTGCACCTCGGCAAGCCGCCGCGGTCCGCGACCTCCGCCGTCGTGAAGGCCGCGATGCAGGCGGCGGCATCGGTCCGCCGGGCGCCGACCCCCTCGGGACGAGCGCTGCGCGAGTCCCTCGACGGCTCGGACGGTGGGTCGATGACGCCGCGGCACTCGGCGAGGCTGGTCTGGGAGGTGCTCACCGCTCGCGACCGGTACCGCGCCTACCGGCGAGCGCGCCGCGCGGCGACCAACGGCGCGATCGTCATCTGCGATCGCTTCCCGCTCCCCGAGGTCCGTTCGATGGACGGCGCCGTGACGGCCCGCATGGCCGACCCGGCTCGGTGGGGCCGCCTGGCCTCGAGCCTCGCCCGACGGGAGCAGCGCTCCTACGAGCGGATCGCGTACCCGGACGTGCTCGTGGTGCTCCGGGTGGAGCCCGACGTCGTCGTCGAGCGTCGGCGCACCGATCCCGAGTCGATGCTGCGGAGCCGCTCGGCCGAGGTCTGGTCGATGGATTGGCGCCGGACGCCGGCCGTCGTGATCGACGGGAGCCTGCCGAAGGACGAGGTCCTGTCGGCGGTCAAGGCCGCGATCTGGACGAAGGTGTAGGGGTCGCGATGCTGGACTCCCGCGAAGAAGAGCGGCCCGTGAAGGCGGGCTCGCGCGTCGGGCGCGTCGTGGCACGCGTGATGTCCGACGGCAGCCTCACGAAGAAGGCATCGCTGAACGCCGTCGCCTCGACCGCCGAGCAGGCTGCGCGGATCGTCGCGGGGCTGATCATCACGCCCTTCCTCGTGACCGGGCTCGGCGCTGCCACCTACGGGATGTGGCAGGTGCTCCAGCGCCTGATCGGGCACGCGTCACCGGCGAGCGGCCGGCCGGGGGAGGCGCTGAAGTGGACGATCGCCCACGACAAGGCCTCCACCGACTACGAACTGAAGCGCCGCCAGGTCGGCAACGCGGTGGCCGTCTGGGTCCTGTTCCTGCCGATCCTGGTCGCGATCGGCGGCACGCTCGCGTGGTTCGCACCGAACTGGATCCACGCCTCGGCAGATTCGTTCGGGAGCGTGCGCCTGGCGGGCTCGATCCTGGTCCTCGACGCCGTCCTCTTCGCCCTGTTCTACCTCCCGCAATCCGTGCTCCAAGGCGAGAACCTCGGGTACAAGCGGCTGGGTCTCACGGTCATCCTCGTGTTCGTCAGCAAGGCGCTCTTCGTCGTCGCCGTCTACGTGCATTGGGGGATCGTCGGCATGGCGATCGCCGACGCGACGGGGACGTTCCTGTGGGGCGTGACCTACGTCTACATCGCGCGTACGCGCGTGCCGTGGTTCGGCATCGCGAGGCCGAGCGTCGCCGAGGTGCGCGGCTTCATCCGCCTCAGCTGGTGGTTCCTGGTCTGGAACCTCGTCATGACGATGATGCTGGCGAGCGACGTCGTCGTGCTCGGCATCGTCGGGTCGCCGACCCTGGTGACGAAGTACACGCTCGCGCGGTACCTGCCGCAGGCGATCACGGTCGCGGTCGGCACGATCATCTTCGCGATCATGCCGGGCCTCGGAGGACTGGTCGGGGCCGGGGAGTACCGGCGAGCCAGCCGGATCCGGGCCGAGACGATGGCGATGGTCTGGCTCTTCACGGTCGTGGCGGGGGCGACCGTGTTGCTGTGGGTGGAGTCCTTCCTGCGGCTGTGGGTGGGCGAGCGCTACTACCCGGGCGCGACCGCGATGCTGATGATCATGCTGATGGTGCTGCAGTTCGCGCTCATCCGGACGGACGCCAACATCATCGACCTCACGCTCAACCTGCGGCGCAAGGTCCTCCTCGGGACGGTCTCGGCCGCGCTGTCGGTCGGGCTCGCGTGGTTCTTCCTCTCGGTCCTCGACATGGGGATCGTCGGGCTCGCGATCGGGTTCATCATCGGACGCGCGATGCAGAGCATCGCCTACCCGCTGATGATCGGCCGCGTGCTGGGGACCCCGCCGCTCGAGCAGGTGCGGGCGATCGTGCGCCCCGGGCTCGCGACCGCCGGCCTGCTCGTGGGGGCGTCGGTCCTCAGCACCGTGATCCACGCCGGCACGTGGGTCTCGCTCGTCGTGGCGGGCACGGGGACGGCGTGCGCCGTCACCCTTGCGGCGATGTACCTCGGGCTCTCGGCCGGCCCGCGCGCGCTCGTGTGGAAGCGGCTCCGCCGGGTGGTGAGGCTCACGTGACGAGCTCGGCGCCGAGCGGCACCGGAGGCCGGCTCGCGGTCTTCACGGCGAACATGGGCGGCGGTGGTGCCGAGCGCGCGATGCTGAAGCTCGCGGGCGGGATGGCGGGCCGCGGCTACCAGGTGGACCTCGTGCTGAGCCGTGCGGAGGGCCACTACCTCAAAGAGGTCTCGCGAGCCGTGCGGATCGTGGATCTCGACGCGAGCCGGGTCCTCGCGAGCCTGCCGGGCGTGATCCGCTACCTGCGCCGGGAGCGGCCGGTCGCGATGCTCACCTCCCTCAACCACGTGAACATCGTCGCGATCTGGGCCCGACGGCTGGCCCGCGTCCCGACCCGTCTGGTCGTGAACGAGCAGAACACGCTGTCGTTCGAGACGCGCAACTCCCCGCGCCGTCGGCACCGGCTGGTGCCGAGGCTGGTCCGCCGCTTCTACCCGTGGGCCGACCGGGTCGTGGCGGTGTCCCGGGGCGCGGCCGACGATCTCGTGCGGGCCGGCCGGCTGAGGCCGGACCTCGTCGAGGTGGTCCACAATCCGATCATCACGCCCGAGGTCCGCGAGATGGCCGCGGAGCCGCTCGCGCATCCCTGGTTCGAGCCGGGCGCCGACCCGGTCGTGCTCGCGGTCGGCAGGTTCACGAAGCAGAAGGACTTCCCGACGTTGATCCGCGCGATGGCGCTCGTACGCCGGGAGCGTCCGGCGCGGCTGATGATCCTCGGCGACGGCCCCGAGCGCGCCGAGCTGGAGGCGCTCGTCGCCGAGCTCGGTCTCGGCGACGTGGTGGACCTGCCGGGATGGGTCCTCAACCCGTACCCCTACATGGTCCGCGCGGCCACGTTCGTCCTGTCGTCCCGATGGGAGGGGCTTCCCTCCGTGCTGATCGAGGCACTGTACTGCGGCCCCCCCGTAGTCGCGACCGATTGCCCGAGCGGGCCGGTCGAGATCCTCGCGGGCGGCCAGCACGGCCTGCTCGTGCCGGTCGGCGACGTGGACGCCCTCGCCAAGGGCATCGGCGCCGCCCTCGCCGGCGAGGTCCCACGGCCCGACACGGCGAGCTGGCAGCCCTACCAGCAGGAGACCGTCGTCGGCAGGTACTTGGGCG
>JBLNAW010000259.1:0-6749 GCA_050259555.1 Solirubrobacterales bacterium | reverse complement strand
TCTCCGCCTCGTCGATCGCCGTGTGGGCGACCCGACGACGCGCCGCCATCGCGAGTCGCTTGATGGCGTTCTGGTGCAGGTTCAGCGCCGTCCGGTAGAGATAGCCCTCGGGGTCATCCATCGTGGACACGCGATCCCAGCGCTCGAAGGTCCGTGCCATCGCTTCTTGCGCGAGATCTTCACCCTCGGCGGCGCTCCCGGTGAGCAGCAGGCACGCCCGCACGAGCCGCGCGTACCGCTCGGCGAAGAACTCGCTGAACGTGGGCGGTGGGCTCGCGCTGCGGTCGTCCACGATCCGAGTCTGGAGCACCAACACACTCCATGAACAATCGGAGCGAGCCATCCGTTCGGGTGGAGTGTCCGGAAAGTCGAGATTCCTGTCGTTCTGGACGCGCGAGCATCCACAGAGATGGGCTGGGCGAGGACCTCGCAGGCGGACGTCTGGCGGCGACTGGCGCTCATGGCCATCTTGCTGCTCGTGATCCGACGCTGGATTCTAGCAGTTGCTCGCCGGGCCGACGAGGTCGATCTGGGTGTTGAGCGGCGCGAAGACGTGACGCTCGATCCCGAGTACCTCGAACGTCACGGGGACCTGGTTCCACCTGACGCCGGTCACGCACGAGGCGAGGGTGACCTGCATCTCGACACCAGCCATCTGACGAGCGTCGAGCGCGAGGGGATGGACGGGTTGCCATTGCCATTTCCCGCCGAGCGGGACCTGAGAGAGGTCCGGGTATACGGCGACGGGGACCATCGTGAGTCCCCCGTCCTGTTCGGACGCAGGCACACCGATCCGGGTGATGGTGATCGGGAGTGGACCATGGTTCCAGATCGAGAATCGGTAGCGGAACGTGAGTCCCGAACGTACCGGCACCTGGTACGTCCATGAGTTCGACGGCGCATCCAGCCAGTCGATCTGGAGCGCGGTTGCATCGACACCAAGAGGTGGGCCGAGTTGGCTGCCCGCTCTGAGCGGCTGGAAGTTCGAGATCAGGACGATGCCCGTTGTCGCCACCGCGACGAGTACGACGACGAGACCGACGGTCACCCAACGAAGCCAGCGGCGGCGGTGCGGCGCGTCAGCGCTCGGCTCTTGAGTGGAAGGCGGTGCTCCCGCAGGTGCCGTCGCGTCGATCACTCTCGCACGGAGTCTAGCCCTCGACGCGACGGGGTCATGTCGCCCCGGGGAGCGTTTGCACTTCGTTTGCACGTCGGGAGCGCAGAAGGGGCCCCGGTTCCCCGAGACCCCTCCTGACCTGCGCTTCCTTCGTCGCGGGGACAGGATTTGAACCTGTGACCTCTGGGTTATGAGCCCAGCGAGCTACCGGACTGCTCCACCCCGCAGCAAGAGGATAGCCAGCCTCCGCACGAAGCGGCAATCGGGCGCGATGCGGAAGGGTGTGACCGGGGAGCGCTACGGGTCGGCCGCGCGGTCGATCTCGCGCTGGCGGAGCTCGACGCGGCGGATCTTGCCGCTCACGGTCTTCGGGAGCTCGTCGACGAACTCGATCTCACGCGGGTACTTGTAGGGAGCGGTGATCCGCTTGACGAACGATTGGATGTCCCTGACGAGCTCGTCGCTCGGCTCGTACCCGGGCTTGAGCGCGACGAACGCTTTCACGATCTCGCCGCGGAGACGGTCGGGCTTGCCCACCACGGCCGCCTCGGCAACCGCTCGGTGCTCGACGAGCGCGGACTCCACCTCGAACGGACCGATCCGGTACGCGCTCGAGGTGATGACGTCGTCGGCTCGGCCTACGAACCACAGGTAGCCGTCGTCGTCCGTGTACGCGGTGTCGCCCGTGTCGTAGAACTCGCCTCGGAGGCTGTACCGGGTGGCGTCCTCGTCGCGCCAGTACTCCTTGAACAGCCCGACGGGCCGCTCGGGCGAGACGCGCACGCCGATGTGCCCGGTCTCGCCGACGCCGAGCGGCAGGCCGTCGTCGTCGACGATCCGGACGTCGAAGCCCGGGGTGGGCTTGCCCATCGAGCCCTCGCGCACGGGAAGGCACCGGTAGTTCGCGACGAGGTTCACGGTCTCGGTCTGCCCGTAGCCGTCGTGGACCGTGAGACCGGTCGCCTCGCGCCACACGCGGATCACCTCCGGGTTGAGCGGCTCCCCCGCCGCCACGACGTGACGCAGGCGCCCCCAGTCGTACGTCTCGAGGTCCATCAGGACGACGGCGCGGAACACCGTCGGTGGTGCGCAGAACGTCGTGACGCCGTGCTCGCCGATCAGCCGGAGCGTGCGGTCGAAGTCCATCCGCCCCCGCACGTCCCACAGGAACACAGCGGCGCCCATCCGCCACTGGCCGAACATCTTGCCCCAGGCGGCCTTGGCCCAGCCCATATCGGTGATCGTCCAGTGCAGGTCGCCGGGGTGCAGGTCCTGCCAGAACCGGGCGGTGATCTCGTGCCCGATGCCGTAGGAGGCCTGCGTGTGCAGCACCATCTTCGGGTACCCCGTCGTGCCCGACGTGAAGTACAGGACGAGCGGATCGTCCGCGAGCGTCGGCACGGGCTCCGGCGACGAGTCGCTCGCGCGCTCGAGCCCGTCGGCCCAGTCGAGCCAGCCGGCGCCGGCGCCGGGTCCGACGCAGATCGAGGTTCGGAGGGTCTCGCACGTCTCGCGCGCCTCGTCGATCTTCGGGACGCCTTCCTCGTCGACGATCGCGGCGACGGCCTCGGCGCGCTGGACACGGTACGCGATGTCCCGGCCGGTGAGGAGCGAGGTTCCCGGCATCGGCACCGCGCCGAGCTTGATGCAGCCGAGCACCGCGACGTGCCACTCGGGGATCCGCGGCAGCATGAGGAACACCCGGTCGCCGCGCCCGATGCCCTGCGCCGCGAGGAGGCTCGCCGCACGGTTCGACGCCCGCGCGAGCTCACCGAACGTGAGCCGCCGAGGGTTCCCGCCGGCCTCGTCGACCGCGAGGAGCGCGAGGCGCTCGGGCTCGCGGGCCGCCCAGGCGTCGACGACGTCGCGGGCGTAGTTGAAGCGCTCGGGGACCTCGAGGCGGAAGGTCCGCCGGGTCGCCTCGTAGTCGGTCATGTTCGGCGCGAGATCCTGCGGCACGCGCGTCCTCCTCCGGATGCCTTCCGCCCGGATGGTGCCGGAGCGCGGCGCCGGCGGCTCAGGCCGAAGGACTCGGAGTCGGCGTGCCGGAGGGCGTCGGGGAGGCTCCCCCGAGCTGCGCCGCGAGGTCGTTCGCCTGGTTGACGGCCGCCTGGGCGGCCTCCACCTCGGACTGGTAGGTCGCGAGGTCGCCGTTCGTCAGCGCCGTCTGGGCGGCATCGAAGTGCCCGGCCGCCTGCGCGAGCAGGTCCTGGATCTGCTGCTCGACGCTCCCGGTCGGCTGCCCGCCGCCGCCCGGAGGCTCCACCTGCCCGGTGAGGGAGTCGGTCAAGGCGGCATCCAGCGTGCTCCCGATGCCGACCCGGTCCCCGTTCACGACGACGACGCGCTTCAGCTCGGGGATCGCGTTCGTCTGCGACGACCGCACGTAGACCGGCTGCACGTAGAGCAGCCCGGTGTCGATCGGGATCACGAGGAAGTCACCGAAGAAGACGTCCGATCCTCCCTGCGAGAGCAGCGTGCGTTCGGTCGAGAACTGCGCATCCTGGTTGATCCTCGAGAACACCTGCGTCGGCCCGTCGATGTTCTGGCCGGTCGGGAACTGGAAGCTGAGGATGTCGCCGTACTCGGGACCGGGGTCGGATCGGGCCGCCATCCACGCGACCATGTTCTGCCGGCCCTGGGGCGTGAACGGCTGGATCAGGACGAAGTGCTCGCCGGTCTCCCCCGGCAGCCGCATCAGCAGGTAGTAGGGCCGCATCGCGACCGCACCCGCGGTGGAGGCGAGGGTCGGATCCTCGGGGATCTGCCAGAAGTCCTGCTTGCCGTAGAAGACCGAGGGGTCGGTCACGTGATAGCTCGCGTACTGCGCGGCCTGGACCTGGAAGAGGTTCTCGGGGTACCGGAAGTGCTCCTGGAGGGCGGCGGGGGCCTGGTCGAGCGGGGTGAACAGCGTGGGGAAGGCCTTCTGCCAGACCTGGATGATGGGGTCGTTCGGGTCGGCGACGTAGTACGTCATCGTCCCGTCGTAGGCATCGACGACGACCTTCACCGAGTTGCGGATGTAGTTCACGTCGCCGACGAGCGCAGGCGTCCCCTGCTGTTGCGACGCGACGTCCTGGAGAGAGATCGGCTGCGAGTACGGGTACTGATCCGTCGTCGTGTACGCGTCCCAGATCCAGACGAGACGGCCGTCGACGATCGCCGAGTACGGGTCACCGTCGAACTTGAGGAACGGCGCGGCCTTCGGCACGCGCTCGTAGATGCCCCGGTTGATCATGATCCGGCTGTCGCCCTGGATGAGCCCGGAGATCAGCAGGTTCACGTCCTTGTAGCGCCAGGCGAAGAGGGCTCGCTGGAAGAACCCCCCGATGGGGATGCCGCCCTGGCCCTGATATCGGTTCGTGACCTGCTGCTGATCGCTCGTCGCCGTCCCCTGGTAGTCGAGTTCCCGCGCCCCGGTCCGAACGACCACGAACGGGACGTCGGAGCGCTCGCCGTAGTAGACGCGCTGGCCGTTGCCCTCGAGCGTCGGGACGCCCGTCGGTGGGATGTCTTGCAGGGTGAACTCGGGCGCTCCCTCGGTCGTGGCCGCGCTCGCCACCGAGGCGACGGCGCCGAACCCGTGGGTGTAGACGAGGTGCCGGTTCTGCCAGGTCCCGCCCCCCGGGATGTCGTTCTGACTCACCTCGCGAGCCGAGACCATCACCAGGCGCCGCGCACCGTCGATCGTGTAGCGGTCGACGTCGACGTCGTTGAACGCGTAGTACTGGCGGATCCGCTGGAGACCCTCGAAGTTCTGCTGGAGGATCTCGGGGCGCCACAGGCGGATGTTCGAGACGGTCGTGTCGTTCTCCTGCACCGCGCTCGAGGGCACCGCGTTGGAGACCGTTCGCTGCTCGGCCACGATCTTGTCCAGGCCGAACGCGGACTGCGTGGCCGTGATGTTGCGCTCGATGTAGGGGCGCTCGCGCTGGAGCTCCTGCGGCGCAACCCGGAACCGCTGCACGAACGCCGGGTAGGCCGCTCCCGCCACGACCGAGACGAGCGCGAGCAGCCCGACCGCGATGACCGGCAGCGCCCAGCCGCGCAACCGGATGTTCACGAAGAAGAGCACGGCGCACGCCACCGCGATGAAGATGAGGATCCGCAACGCCGGAAGCTGCGCGTTGATGTCGGTGTACGAGGCGCCCGCGACGACGCCCCTCGGAGAGGTCATGAGGTCGAACGTCCCGAGGTAGTAGCCCCAGGCCTTCACGAGCAGGATGAGCCCGAGGAGCACCGACAGGTGCGCCTTCACCTGCGGCGTGGCCTTCTCGCCGAAGGCTTGCGCCTGCGGCCGGATCCCGCCCCACAGGTAGTGCGCGAGCGCGGTGATGACCGTGATGCCGACGAGCGCGGAGAACAGCCAGCCCTGCACGAACTTCAGCCACGGCAGGCTGAACACGTAGAAGGCTGCGTCGCGCCCGAACTCGGGATCCTTGACGCCGAACGTCACCCCGGACGAGTTGCGCCACAGCAGGAACGTCCGCCACTGGGTCGTGACGCCGATGCCGACGAAGAACGCGATGAGGAGCGCGAACGCGGGCAGGAGCCAGCGCAGGTAGGGCTCGGCCGCCATGCGGTAGCGCTCGAGGACCTCCTGCTCGAGCGTCATCGGACGGAACCGAGGCGTGAACTTCCGGACGATCAGCAGGTTCGCGTACAGGACGACGAAGAACACGATCCCGAACGCGAACGCGAGGATGAACCGCGTCCGCAGGATCCCCCAGAAGACGGCGCTGAAGCCGACCTCACGGAAGAACAAGACGTCGACGAAGAACCCCGACATCGCGGTGAGGGCGAGGAAGAAGGCAACGATCGCGCCGACCACGACGAGGGGCCACCGGCGACGCATGCCGACCGTGGGGATCCGCGCGACCACTTCGAGTCTCCTCTCCCGGCAACGGCGGCCAGCCTATCACCGGCCCTCCGCTCTCCGAGGTCGAACCCTCCGTCCTCAGCTCCCGCCCTCGAGGTACTTCAGGGCGTCCTCGAAGGTGGCCACCACGACGAGGTTGAGCCCGTGGTCCCCGGCCGCACGGGCCTCGGCCAGGTTGTCCTTCGGGACGAAGAACACGTCGGCGCCAGCGTCCGCAGCGGCGGCGAGCTTCTCGCCGATGCCGCCGATGGGAAGCACCTCCCCGTGGATCCCGATCGCACCGGTGCCGGCGATCGTCCGGCCGCCGGTGAGGTCCCCAGGTGTGAGCAGGTCGTACAGCCCGAGCGCCCACATGAGCCCCGCCGAGGGACCCCCGATCGCACCGCTCGAGATCGAGACGTCGATCGGGAACGCGTTGATGAGCGAGACGCCGACGAGGGGCTTCGCCTGGTCCCCGCAGGGCTCGCGGACGAGCTTCACGGTCTCGGGCTTGCCGTCCACCGTGACGTCGAAGGTGAGGGACGAGCCGGACTCGGCGGCTCCGATCGCGCGTGAGGCCTCCCGCACGGTGCCGACCGGCGCTCCGTCGATGCGCTGGATGAGGTCGCCCGGGTAGAGCTCGCCGTCGGCGGCGCACCCGGCGACGACGCCCTCGACGAGCACGCCGTCCCCGTGCTCCTGCGGGTAGTCCATGAGGCGGCGAAGGACGACGTACGTCGCGTCGAGCTTGCTCTGGTCCATCTCGCTGATCGC
>JBLNAW010000258.1:0-6328 GCA_050259555.1 Solirubrobacterales bacterium | reverse complement strand
CCGACTCCAGCGCGAGGGCCCGCTCGGGGAGCCGCTCCCGCTCCACGATGTCGAGGTTCGCGAGGGCCGCCGCCGCGACCGTCGCGTGTCCCGCGTACGTGTAGCCGTGCCGCCACAGGCCGGCCCCCGGAGCCCAGAAGGGCTCAGCGACGGCCGGCGACGCGAGCACCGCGCCCATCGGCAGGTAGCCGCTCGTGATGCCCTTTGCGCAGGTGACGAGGTCGGGCTCGAGCCCCCACCGGGAGCTCGCGAACCACGCGCCCGTTCGTCCGAAGCCGGTGATGACCTCGTCGGCGACGAAGAGCACCCCGGTCTCACGGCAGATCTCGCGCGCCTCGCGGAGGTAGCCCTCGGGCGGGGCGAACACCCCGCCGGCTCCGATGATCGGCTCGCAGAAGAAGGCGGCGACGCGTTCGGGCCCGGCGATCGCGATCGCCGCTCGGAGCTCTTCCGACGAGTCCCAGGCGACCTTCACGACGTCGCCAACGAACGTGCCGTAGCCGCTCGCGTTCGCCTCGATGCCCGCGAGGCTCGTCCCGGCGACGTGCATGCCGTGGTAGGCGCGTTCGCGGGTGACGAACAACGTGCGGTCGGGTTTGCCGAGCAGCTGCCAGTAGCGGCGCGCCATCTTCGCCGCCGTGTCGATCGAGTCCGAGCCGCCGCTCGTCAGGAACACGCGACTCCCGGGGACCGGAGCGAGCCCCGAGACCCGCTCGCACAGCTCGATCGCCGGGCGGTTGGCGAGGTCTCCGAACGTCGAGTACGCCGAGAGCCTCCGCAGCTGCGCCGCCGCCGCGTCGGCGATCTCCTCGCGGCCGTAGCCGACGTTGCAGTACCAGAGCGCCGCGGTCGCATCGAGGTACCGACGACCCTGCTCGTCCCAGATGTAGACGCCCTCGCCGCGGTCCACGACGGTCTCGCCGCCCGCCTCGACGGCCGCCATGTCGGCGAAGGAATGCCAGAAGCGGCTCATGGGCCGCCCACGGTAACAGGCGAGTGTCAGTCGGGGTCGTAGGCGAGGTTCGGCAGGAGCCAGCGCTCGGCCTCGCGCCGGTCCATGTCGCAGCGCCCCGCGTACTCCTCGACCTGGTCCTTGCCGAGACGTCCGACGTTGAAGTACCGAGCCGCGGGATGCGCGAGGTACAGGCCCGAGACGCTCGCCGCCGGGGTCATCGCGAAGTGCTCCGTGAGGCCGATCCCGATCGAGTCGGCCTCGAGGAGGTCCCAGAGCGTTCGCTTGCGTGAGTGGTCGGGGCACGCCGGATAGCCGAAGGCGGGGCGGATGCCGCGGTAGCGCTCCTCGATGAGCTCGGCGCCGCTCATCCTCGGGCCGGTCTCGTACCACTCGCGACGGACGCGTTCGTGCAGCCACTCGGCAAAGGCCTCCGCGAGCCGGTCGGCGATGGCCTTCACCATGATCGAGCGGTAGTCGTCGTACTCGGCCTCGAACGCCGCGGCGAGCTCGGCGACGCCGATGCCGGCCGTGAGCGCGAACGCGCCGAGGTGGTCGGGCAGGCCGGTATCGCCGGGAGCGAGGTAGTCGGCGAGCGAGCGGCTCGGGCGGTCGTCGCCGTGGTCGGCCTGCTGGCGGAGCATCGGGAAGCGTGTGCCGTCCTCGAGCACGAGATCGTCGCCCTCGCTCCAGGCCCTCCAATACCCGTGGACGCCTCGAGCGGCGATCGAGCCGTCCCGCTCGAGCTCGTCGAGCATCTCGTTCGCGTGCTCGAGCAGCTCGCGGGCAGCGTGCCCATGGTCGGGGTGGTCGAGGATCGCGGGGTACCGGCCCTTCAGCTCCCAGGCGGTGAAGAAGAAGGTCCAGTCGATGTACGGACGGAGCTCGGCCAGCGAGGGCTCGACGACGCGGGTGCCCGTGAAGGGTGCGCTCGGCAGGTCCTCGGCCCGCCAGGTGATCTGCGTTCGGCGCTCGAGCGCGATGCGGTAGGGGAGGAGCGGCTGGGCCTCGCGCTCGGCGTGGAGGGCGCGCAGGCGCTCCTGCTCGGCGCGGTTCTCTCGGTCGAGCACGTCTCGGCGGTCGCCGTCGAGGAGGTTCGAGACGACGCCGACGACGCGCGAAGCGTCGACGACGTGAACGACCGGCGGCGTGTACTCGGGGGCGATCTTCACGGCCGTGTGCTGCCGCGACGTCGTTGCGCCGCCGATGAGGAGCGGTAGCTCGAGGCCGCGGCGGTCCATCTCGCGGGCCACGTTCACCATCTCCGAGAGCGAGGGTGTGATGAGGCCCGAGCATCCGACGATGTCCGCACCCTCGCGTTCGGCCGTGTCGAGGAGCACGTCCGGCGGCACCATCACCCCCAGATCCACGACCTCGTAGTTGTTGCAGCCGAGCACCACCCCGACGATGTTCTTGCCGATGTCGTGCACGTCGCCCTTGACGGTGCACAGGATCACCTTGCCCTGCGAGGAGCCGGTCGTGCCCGTGCGTTCCTTCTCCTGCTCCATGAAGGGCTCGAGGTGCGCGACGGCCTTCTTCATCGCGCGGGCGCTCTTCACGACCTGCGGCAGGAACATCTTGCCGGCCCCGAACAGGTCGCCGACGACCTTCATGCCGGCCATGAGCGGGCCCTCGATCACGTCGAGCGGCCGGTCGTACCGCTTCCGAGCCTCCTCGGCGTCCTCGACGATGAACCCGTCGATCCCGTGCACCAGGGCGTACGCGAGGCGCTCCTCGACCGTGCCCTCGCGCCACGAGAGGTCGAGCTCGCGCTTCGTGCCCTCTCCTTTCACGGTCTCGGCGAACGAGACCATGCGCTCGGTCGCGTCGGGGCGGCGGTTGAAGATGATGTCCTCGACGTGCTCGAGGAGGTCGGCCGGGACGTCCTCGTAGATCGCGATCTGGCCGGCGTTCACGATGGCCATGTCGAGCCCGGCCTGGATCGCGTGGTACAGGAACGCGGAGTGGATGGCCTCGCGCACGGCGTCGTTGCCGCGGAAGCTGAACGACAGGTTCGACACGCCGCCCGAGACCTTCGCGCCCGGAAAACGCTCCTTGAGGATCCGGGTGGACTCGATGAACGCCTTGGCGTACTCGCTGTGCTCCTCGATCCCGGTGGCGATCGCGAGGATGCACGGGTCGAAGATCACGTCCTCCGGCGCGAACCCGACCTCGTCGACGAGCAGCCGGAAGGCGCGCTCGAGGATCTCGACCTTGCGCTCGACCGTGTCGGCCTGACCCTGTTCGTCGAAGGCCATCACGACGACCGCGGCCCCGTACCGTTTCACACGACGGGCCTTCGCGAGGAAGTCGTCCTGCCCTTCCTTGAGGCTGATCGAGTTCACGACGCCCTTGCCCTGCACGCACTTCAAGCCGGCCTCGATGACCTCCCAGCGGGAGGAGTCGACCATGATCGGGACCTTGGCGATCTCGGGCTCGGTCGCGATGAGGTTGAGGAACGTGGTCATCGCCTTCTCGCCGTCGAGCAGGTCGGCATCCATGTTCACGTCGAGCATGTTGGCGCCGCTGCGCACCTGCTCGGCCGCGATCTCGACCGCGCCCTGGAAGTCGCCGGACTCGATGAGCTTGCGGAACTTCGCGGACCCGGTGACGTTCTGACGTTCGCCGATCATCACGAACCCCGTCTCGGGCGTGATCCGGAACGGCTCGAGCCCGGAGAACGAGGTGAGTCGCTGCGCAGCCGGAACGCGCCGGGGCGGGAGACCCTCGAGCGCCTGCGCCACCTGACGGATGTGCTCGGCGGTCGTCCCGCAGCATCCGCCGAGGATGTTGCCGAGGCCGCTCTCGGCGAACTCGCGCAGGTACTTCGAGGTCGTCTCCGGCCGCTCGTCGTAGCCGCCGAACGCGTTCGGCAGCCCGGCGTTCGGGTGGCACGAGGTGTAGACGGGCGCGATCCGCGACAGGACCTCGAGGTACGGGCGCATGTCGGCGGCGCCGAGCGCACAGTTCACACCGACGCTGAACGGCTCCGCGTGCTCGACCGAGAGCCAGAACGCGTCGGCCGTCTGACCGGACAGCGTCCGGCCGCTCCGGTCGGTGATCGTGACCGAGATCATGAGGGGGAGCTCGGGCGCGGCGTCTTTCGCGGCGGCGATCGCGGCCTTCGCGTTCAGGGTGTCGAAGATCGTCTCGACGAGCAGGAGGTCGACGCCGCCCTCGCGGAGCCCTCGGATCTGCTCGGCGTAGGCCTCCGCCATCTGATCGAAGGTGACGGTCCGGTAGGCCGGCTCGTTCACACGGGGCGAGAGCGAGAGCGTCTGGTTCGTCGGCCCGACGGAGCCGGCGATGAACCGATCGGGACCGAATGCCGCGACCGCGCGCCGGGCGATCTCGGCTCCGGCGCGGTTGATCTCCTCCACCACGGCCTCGAGGCCGTAGTCGGCCTGCGCGATCCGGGTGGCCGTGAACGTGTTCGTCGTGATGATGTCGGCGCCGGCCTCGAGGTAGGAGCGATGGATTTCCTCGACGACGTCGGGCCGGGTGAGGTTGAGGAGGTCGGGGTCGCCCTTGACGTCGCGTCGGTGGTCGCGGAAGCGCGTCCCTCGGTAGTCGTCGTCCGACAGCTCGCGGGCCTGGATCGCGGTCCCGTACGCGCCGTCGAGCACGAGGATCCGCTCCGACAGGAGGTGCTCGAGGCGCTCGCGCATGGACCCGAAGGTACCCCGCCTCCCGCGTGCCTGACCAGCGGTCGCGAGCCTGCTGCAGGCGGGGGACGCCGTCCGGTAGGCTTCCGTGCCAGCGAGAGGAGACAGCGTGGGAAGAGCCGGCGAGGACCACCTCTCCGAAGTCGTACCCGGCGCGATCGCGACGGCGGGCGTGCGGGCCACGGCCGGGACGGGGACGGCGCGGGCGGATCGGCCGCTCACGAAGCAGGATCTGGGTCTGCTCGCCGGCGTTCCGCTGTTCGAGGGGTTATCGCGGCGTCACCTCCGGCGACTCGCCCAGCACGCGGATGTCACCGGGTTCCGCACGGGCGAGTTCATCGTGAAGCAGGATCAAGCCGGCGGCACGTTCTACGTCATCACCGAAGGCGAGGCGAAGGTGCTTCGGCGCGGGCGGCCGGTCGGCACGCTCGAGCCAGGTGACTTCCTCGGCGAGATCGCGCTGCTGGACGGCGGCCCGAGGACGGCGGACGTGATCGCGCTCACGCCGGTCACCGCGATCAGGATCTTCAAGCGCGCCTTCGACCGGATGGTCGCCGAAGAGCCGGGGGTGGCCGGGAAGATCCTCGCGGTGGTCGCTCGCCGTCTTCGCGAAGCGGAACGGTCCCTCAGCTCCTGATGCTCGCGATCACCGTGTCGTACAACTGGTGGAAGTTCCTCCACGTCGCAGGCGTGCTCGCCTTCGTGATGTTCCACGGGGTCTCGATCATCGCGGCGCTCCGGCTCCGCACCGAGCGCGACCGCACGCGCGTCGCCGAGCTGCTCCGGTTCTCGGGCACCTCGATCCTGGGGATGTACGTCTCGCTCGGCTGGTTGATCGCGTTCGGCGTGGTGGCCGGCATCAAGGGTGGCTGGTGGAACGACGGCTGGTTCTGGATCTCGGTCGCGATCTTGGTCATGGTGGCCGGCGAGATGTCCGCGGTCGCGCGCCCCTACTACCAGCGTGTGAAGGAGGCCGTGGAGATCAGGCCATCGGGCGTTCCGCGCAAGAGCGACGAGGAGCTCGAGGAGATCCTCCGCGCACGCGTCGGCATGGTGAACGCGGCGATCGGTGCGGCGGCGCTCGTCGTGATCGCCTGGCTCATGATCTTCAAGCCGTTCACCGTGATCTAGAGGTCGGTCGGGGGGAGCGGCTTCGCCGCCGGCCCGTTCACTACCTCGCCGGTCGGCCCGAACCGAAATCCGTGGCAGGGGCAGTCCCAGGTCTTCTCGGTCGTGTTCCACTTGACCGTGCACCCCATGTGCGTGCACTTGGCCGAGAGCACGTGCACCCCGCCCTTGCGGTCGCGGAACACGGCCACCTTGTGATCGCCCGAGGTCACGATCCCGCCCTCGCCCTTCTCGATCTCCTCGAGGCTCTGCGCGATGGTCCTGGCGATGAGGACGTCGGTCGCCGCGTACTCGGCGACGGTGAGGGGGACCGAGCCGATGAGGATGGCCTTGGCGCCGGCGAGCCCACGGTTGCCGATCACGACGAGGTCGTAGCCGCCCTCGATGGCCTCGGCCATGATCTCCTGGGCCGCGTCGCCCTCGCGGATCGAGGTCGTCGCGCCGACGCCCTCGTCGGCCATCGTCGCGATGGTGTCCTGCAGGACGAGCTCGCCCGTCTTCGGGTGCCCGACGAACACGAGGGAAACCTCGGCCTCGAGCCGGGCCGCGAGCCCGAAGCCCTTGCGCGCCGCCCGGTCCGCGG
>JBLNAW010000257.1:0-3264 GCA_050259555.1 Solirubrobacterales bacterium | reverse complement strand
GACCACAGCGCCTTCGCCATCGCGCACGGCGAGGCGCCCGGGATCGTCCAGATCTGCGGTGAAGCCCTGTGGCCAGATCGGCACCGTGTAGGCAGCGGAAGAGCCGATCAGCACGCACCCGTCACGCACGACGAGTGGTCCCTGGAAGAGGGCTGTCATCGAAGCCGCGTCCTGTTCGGGCTTCGTGGGGAAGAACAACTCCGGCCCGGTGCTCGCAGGTGCGTCATCCGCACGGGTATCGCCGCATGCGACGAGGAGAAGGCCGATGGCCAAGGCAAGCCACGGGATCCTCCTCATCTCTGTGACTCTATGCCGGTCGTGCGCCAAGCCGTGACGCGTATGCCGTGAGAGCGTCGGCGACGGGGCGGCAGAGGCTGCCGTCATCTCGTTTCTCACCCTCTCGGTCGGCGAACAAGGCTCTGCGTAGCTGGGAGTGGGCTACGCTTCCCCGACGGAAGTGCGAGACAGGCACGAGGCTTGTGATACGGCGATCCGAAGCCACCTCGACTTCGGAGAACAGGTGTTGGCCGTCGGTACCTGCAACGACATATCCGAGCGCGGAAACACCGAGAGCACAGGGCTCCTCGCCTACGTCGTCGTCACGGATCGGAAGTTGCGCTGGGCTCCCGGCGCGGATGTCCGTTGTGAGGCGGCGCTCGACTTCGCGGATGTCACCGCTGTCTCGGAGGAGTCGGTTGGCCACCGATACTCGGTCACGCTCGCTCATCCCCCGCTGAAGCGGCCGCGCTGGGGCCCCGCTCACCGCTTCCTGACGTTCGAGTGGGGAAACGCGATCGTGACGATGCCCCTCACGCGTACCAGGCTCGCGTTCAGTCGCCGCGGAACGAAGGCGGCGATCGCCCTCCGGCAAGGCCTCGGGGATCTCGTGCCGTCGCGTGACGACTAGGGAGGTTCACGTCGATCCCGCCAGACGCGCACGCGTCGATCGGCGGATAGGTTCCTTCGGCCTACTCCGAACATATGGCATGTTGGGCAAGTGAAGATGTGGCGATCGCGTCGCATGGCGCTGACGGCTCCCCGCCGCGTTTCCCGGGGCCACCGCCAGTGCGAAACTGGCGAACATGCCGCCACGCTCCAGGGCGTTCGTGACCGCGGTCAACGCCGGCCTCTGCGGCCTCCTCGGTCTGTTGCTCGGCGGCTACGGTGTCGATCTCTTCCGCCTGCAACGTCCCGACTTCGAGTACGAGACTTTGCTGGCCGCCGCGATCGTCGGCGGCCTGGGATGGTGCGCCGGAGCAGTTGTCACGTGGCGCCTCGCGAGCGCGCGGCCACGGGCATCGCGAGCCGATGTCCTGCTGTTCGTCATCGGCGCCGCGGCGGTGGTGTGGTTCGGACTCCCGATGGCGCGATCGCTCCGGTACGCGGCGAACCTCGGCCCGATGATCGATGAGGGCTCGCTCGATGAGCCATTGCTTCCGGCGATCAGTGTCGCGTACCTCGTCGACGTGATGGTCGTCGCGATCACGCTCGTCGGACTTGCGGCCTCACGGATGGCCCTAGCCGGGCGCCGAACCGCTCGGTGAGGAGGCGCGGCATGTTCGATCCAGGGCGTCTGCCTCCCTTCCGATCGGCGGATAAGGTTCCTGAGGCGTAGACCCATCCTGGGCGAGACAGCCCTTCTTCAGTCGCTCTCGCGGATCGACCCGACGAGCGCCGCGAGGTCCGCCTCGTCTGCGGTGGGGCCCGTTCTGATCGAAGCGAGGAGTAGCTTGCCGCCCACCTCGAACCACAGGAGCGAGAGCGTCGGCCCACCACCCGTGGAGCTCCCCTCGGCGAAGTCAGCAAGTGAGAGCGGTGGTGATGGCGGTGACGGGGGAGGGGCCTGAACGTTCCTCGGGTCCGTATCGGTGGCGATGACGAGGGAGACGCCGTCGGGGGGCAGGACGAGACCGCTCGTCTGGATCGGGAGGCCGGGCCAGATCTCGGGCGGCGGCATCGGCGTGTTCGAGATCTGGGTCCCGGCAGCCGAAGCGTGGCCCTTCGAGGTCTCGAACGGCAGGACCGTCCACCCTGCTGGCACCTGCGCCGACCACCCAGCGGGGTCGTGGTAGACGCGAGACTCCGAGGGATCGGGCGTGGGCTCGGGCTCACCACCTTGAGTGCAGGAGGCGAAGACCAGAGCCGCTAGGAGGAACACGAGCCACCGCATCGTTCCTCACGCACGATATGCCGCTCACGCTCAGAGGTGTGACGCGAGGCACCCACACCACCTCGATCGGCCGAGAACGCACCATATCTGTAGACCGGCAGCCGCGCCATCGCGGCGTTACGGTTTGGGGATGGACCCGAAGGACATCGTTCGCTCCGGATACAACAAGGCGTCAGTCGCGTACCGGTCTGATGATGCGACGAAAGAGGATTACGCAAACTGGTTGCGCGACCTTGCCGGTCGGCTACAAGAGGGAGCCAGCATCGTTGACCTCGGTTGCGGCTGCGGGCTACCGGCTGCTCGGTGGCTGTCGGATCGCGGATTCCAGGTCCTTGGCATTGACATCTCGCCGGTGCAGATCGCCCGTGCTCGTGACCTGGTCCCCGACGCCGAGTTCGTCTGCGAAGACATGACGCAGGTCGACATTCCAGTCGGCTCCGTGGATGCCATCGTGTGCTTGTACGCGATCATCCACGTACCGCTCCACGAGCAGCCATCCCTGATTCAGGCGATGCACCGTTGGCTCCGCCCGAGCGGATGGCTGCTCATCACCGTCGGAAGCGATGCATGGACGGAAACGGAAGAGGACTGGTGTGATGTACCCGGTGCGCTCATGTATTGGTCGCACGAGAGCAGCAAGACGTATCTGGCGTGGATGAGGACGGCGGGCTTCGACATCGAGTGGCAGCGTTTCGTTCCCGAGGGTGACGGCGGTCACGTACTGATTCTTGCGCGGACCTCAGGATAGGCGGCTGGTCACTCTCTCGATCCGCGGACGATGCTGCTTGTGCGTAGACCTACAGGAGAGGACCCTCGTGCGATGCACCGGAGGGTCACGTTAGCCTGCTCGGCATGAGCGAACAGCGCATCACCACGCCGCACGGCACCGTGGCTGTCGTCGACGACGGCGGCGACGGACCGGACGTCCTCTTGTTGCATGGCGGCGGCCGCACGCTCGCCGACTGGGAGCTCGTCCGGCCGCACCTGCGAGGACGGCGCGTCGTCGCGGCCGACTTCCGCTGGCACGGGTTCTCGTCCGACGAGGGGGATGTTGGGCTCGAGGCCAACGCGGACGATGCCGAGGCGATCATCGA
>JBLNAW010000256.1:0-12821 GCA_050259555.1 Solirubrobacterales bacterium | reverse complement strand
CGCCCGTCCTCGAGCGCCTTCACGAGCGCGGCCTCCTCGACGATGCCGCCGCGAGCCGTGTTCACCAGGCGCGCGCCCTCCTTCACCATCGAGAGCTCGTGCTCGCCGATGAGGCCCTCGGTGTCGGCGTTCCGGGGCAGGTGGACCGAGATGAAGTCCGCCTGCACGAGGAGCGCCTCGAGCGTGGGCATCAGCTCGACGCCCATCTCCTTGGCCCGGTCCCTCGGCACGTACGGGTCGAACGCGATCACGCGCATCCCGAACCCGGCCGCGCGCTGCGCGACGAGGCTCCCGACCCGCCCGATGCCGACGACGCCGAGCGTCTTGCCCTGCAGCTCGACCCCCTGGAACTTCGAGCGCTCCCACCGGCCTTCCTTCAGCGCGGCATTCGCGTTCGGGATGTTCCGGGCCTGCGCGAGGAGCAGCGCGAGCGCGTGCTCGGCGGCCGAGACGATGTTGGATTGCGGCGCGTTCACGACCATCACGCCCTTGCGGGTGGCGGCCTCGACGTCCACGTTGTCCAGGCCGATGCCGGCGCGGGCGACGACCTTCAGGTTCTCGGCGGCCTCGATGACCTCGGGCGTGACCTGCGTCTGCGAGCGCACGATGAGCGCGTCGTACTCGCGGATCGCCTGCGTGAGACCTTCGGTCGCGAGCTCGGTGCGGACGTCGACCTCGAAGTCCTTCCGGAGCAGCTCGAGACCGGCCTCCGAGAGCTTCTCGGTGACGAGCACCTTCACGGCGTGACGCCCTCCTGGAACACGCCCTCGGCGGCCGCCACCGCCGCACCGCGCTTCACGGGATACCCCAGGCGCTCGAGCGTCATCTCGAGCGCGGCCAGGCCGCGGATGATGTCGAGCTCGCTGTAGTAGCCGAGGTGCCCGATCCGGAACACCTTGCCCTTCAGTGGCCCCTGGCCGGGCGCGAGCACGCACCCGAAGTCCGCTCTGATACGGTCGCTGATCGTGTCGGCGTCGATGCCCTCGGGGGCGTTGATCGCCGTCACGGTCCAGTTGTCCTGCAGCCCCTCGCCGAACAGGTCGAGCCCGAGCGCGGTCACGCCCTCCTTCACTGCCCGCGAGAGCGTGCGGTGGCGCGCGAGCGCGCCCTCGAGCCCGTCCTGGAAGTACAGGTCGAGCGCGGCCTGCAACCCCTGCATCACGCTGATCGCCGGCGTCCACGGGTTCTCGGGGTCCTTCAGCTGGGCGAACTTCTGGTAGATCGACCAGTCGAAGTAGAAGCGCGGGAGGGTCGCGGTCTCGTGCGCCTTCCAGGCGCGCTCGCTGATCGCGACGAACGCGATCCCCGGGCTGGCGGAGAGCGCCTTCTGGGAGCCGCCGACCGCGACGTCGATGCCCCAGGCGTCGAACTCGAACGGCACGGCGCCGAGGCTCGAGACCGCGTCGACGACGACCATCGCGCCGCGGGCGTTCGCGACCTCGGCGAGCTCGCGGAGGGGCTGGATCACGCCGGTGCTCGTCTCGGAGTGGGTGAGCAAGACGGCCTTCACCGGATGCTCGGCGAGTGCGGCGTCGACGTCGGCCGGGGGGATCTTCGTTCCCCAGTCGTACTCGATCGTGCGCACGACGAGGCCGTGGGACTCGGCGAGCTTCTTCCAGCGGTCGGCGAAGAAGCCGGCCATCGGGACGAAGACCTCGTCCCCGGGCGAGAACACGTTCTGGATCGCCGACTCGAGCCCCCCGGTACCGGAGGAGGTCATGAGGATCACGTCCTGCGTGGTCCCGTAGAGCGTCTTCACGCGCTCGGTCACGTCGCGCATGAGGTTCCCGAACCCGGGCCCGCGGTGATAGACGAGCGGACTGCCCTGCGCGAGGGAGACCTCAGGCGGGATCGGGGTCGGGCCGGGTGCGAGGATGATCTCGGGTCTGTGCATGCCGTGCTCCTTGCGGGGGTTCCCGGGGTGCGCCGCAGCCAAGTCCTGAGCGCGTTGGCCCAGCGTATCATCGGGTGACACCGCCTCCGGCGGTGCCCGACCGCCGTGAGGACACTGCGCTTCCTGCTGACGCGTTTCGCCGCCCAGCGACTGCTCGGGCTCGCGATCGTCGTCAGCCTCGGGTTCACGATCGGCGTGCTCGTCGCCGGACCCGTGTACGCGGACGCCTCGCGCGAGGCCATCGCCACCGCGGCGGTGAAGACGGCCTCGGTCACGATCGCGAACCTCCGGCTGTCCTTCTACGGGAGCGCGTCGACCGAGCAGGGAGACCTCGACGCCCTGATCCGTCAGACGACCGCGAACCTGCCGCTTTCGCGAACGGTCGCGCAGATGCGCGGCGAGGCCCGGATGCGATCGAATGGCCATGAGGTCTCGCTCCCGCTGCTGTTCCGGGACGGCGCGACCGACCACGTGCTCTCGTTCGACGGGACGCCGCCGAACGCGCCGGGCGAGGTCGCCCTGTTCGTCAACGTGGCCGAGACGCTCGGGGTGGGGATCGGCGACACGGTCACCGCGGTCGGGCCCACGGACACCGAGCAGCGGCTGCGGGTGACGGGGATCTACGGCCGCCCCACCCCCGGCGACCCGTTCTGGTTCGGTGCCCAGACGCCGATCCCCGAGGAGGAGACCTCGCCCCTGCCCCCCGGGCTGCTCTCGCGCGAGGGCTACCTCACGCTGACACGGGAGCTCGGGGTCTCGAGCCAGTTCGTGTGGGACCTGTACCTCGACTTCTCCGGGCTCCGGTTCGACGAGGCGAGACGGGTCCCCGCGCTCATAACTCGAGACGTCGCCGTCCTCCATCAGGACCCGCGCCTGTCCGGGCTCACGGCTGCGACGGGGCTCGAGCCGCTGTTCCGGCTCGTGCGGCAGCACGTGGACGACCTGCGGGTGCCGATCCTGCTCGTCGTGTTCCAGGTCGGCGCGGTGGCGCTCGCGGTGCTCGCGGGCGTCGGGTCCCTCGTGCTGTCCCGGCAGACCTTCGAGCTGGCGGTGCTGCGGAGCCGGGGGTTCTCGCGGGGCAAGCTCCTCGCCGGACAGGCGATCCAGGCCGTGCTGTCCGCGGCGGTCGCCTATCCGCTCGGGCTCCTGCTCGGGCTCGGTCTCGCCAGGCTCGCCTCCCGATCGAACGGGCCGAGCCTGCCGAGCGAGACCTTCCCGTTGCGGATCACGTCCTCGGCGGCCGTGCTCGGGCTCGCGGGGGCCATCGCAGGTGTCGTCGTGCTCGTGCTCGTCTCGATCCCGCACCTGCGGCGCACGATCCTCGAGGAGCGCCGCTCGGTCTCGCGCGAGGACCGACCGCTCCTCGCCCGGGTGCCGGTGGAGCTGTTCGTCCTGCCGCTCGCCGCGTTCACCTACCTCGAGCTCCGCGGGATCGAGGCTGCCGTCACCGTCGAAGCGACGAGGCTCGATCCGCTCGTGCTGCTCACGCCGACCCTCGTCATCTTCGGCCTCTCGTTCCTCGCGCTGCGGCTCCTGCTGTTCGCGCTCCGAAGGCTCGACGGGGTCATCGGCAGATCCCGGAGCCTCGCGATGTACCTCACGGCCCGTCGGCTCGGGCGGGCGCCCGGGACGAGCTTCGCGACCGCGCTCCTGCTCCTGCTCTCCGTTGGTCTCATGGTCGTCGCCAGCTCGTACCGCGCGATCGTGCTCCAGAACCAGGCGGACACGGCGCTCGCGCAGGTGGGCTCGGACTGGCAGATCGTGATCGACCCGCCGGCGCAACCGCTCGCGGCCGTCGCCGGGCTGCCGGCCGGTGCGACCGCGGTCGTGCGGACGACACCGTATCCAGAGATCCAGCCGACGTTCCCGATGCGCCTCATCGCGCTCGCGGTCGACCCGAGCACGTTCGCGGAGGGCGGCTGGTGGCGGGCCGACTTCGCGTCGATCTCTGAGCGCGAGTGGCTCGACGCGATCCGGGTCACGCCGCCGGCCGTCGCCGTTCCCCCCGGCCTCACGCCCGGCACGCTCTCGATCGACGCCGAGGGCATCCGAGGCGCGCACGGGCTCGAGCTCGTCGCGACGGTCGAGGACGCCGAGCGGAACGTGCACCCGCTCGTCCTCGGCGTGCTCGGCCCGCGCTTCCGCGGATCCGTCACCGACCCCGAGGCGTTGAAGGACGCCTCGCTCCTCTCGCTCACCGTGCGCGAGGTCGACCCGACCGGACCCGAGCAGGTCGTCGTGCGGATCGACTCGGTCAACGGCCGATCGGCCGCCTCGATGCTCGCGGGCTGGGAGGCGATCCGGTGGCGCGGGAGCGACGCGCAGGTCGAGCCGAGTTCGGACGGGAGCGTGACCCTGACCGTTCAGGCCGGGGTCGGACACGTCCTCGGCGGGATCGCGCCGCCGATGGACCCGCTCCCCGCGCTCGTCTCACCCGGCGTGGCAAGGTCCCAGGCCCCGGTGTTCCAGGTCCGGGTGGGCGGCCAGCTCCTCGAGTTCCGGCAGGTCGCTCGCGCCGACGACTTCCCCACCGCGCCGAGCGACTTCTTCGTCGTGTCGACGCCCGCGCTGCTCGAGGCCGCTCTCCGCGTCCCCGAGGCCGGCCTGTCGCTCGGCGAGGTGTGGGCGGCCGGGGCCGATCCTCGCCCCGCGCTCGAGTCCGAGGGACTGCTCGTCCGGATGACGACGGCGGCCGGCCCGATCGAGGCGTACCTCGCCCAGCTGCCCGCGAGCCTCGCGGTCGGTCTCGACGGGGCCGCGGCGATCGGCGGGCTCGGGCTCGTGACGATCGGCGTCGCGGTGGGCCTGTCGCTCGCGCAGCGGCGGCGCGAGTTCGAGTTCGCCTCGCTCCGCGCGATGGGGGTCGAGCCCTCGAAGATCGTGGGCGTGGTCGTGCTCGAGCAGGTGGTCCTGGTGGGGTACGCAGCCCTCGCCGGGTTCGCCCTCGGCTACGGCGTCCTGAGATGGCTGATGCCGTACGTGGGCAAGAGCCTCGGTGCCCCCTTCCCGCCGCCGGTGCTCGTCGTCGACGGGACCTCGCTCGCGTTCGCGTTCGTCGCGATCGTGGTCGCGAGCGGGATCGGGATCGCCATCGCGGTGCGCGCGGTCTTGCGCGCCTCGGTCACGGGTGTGCTGCGAGGGGAGGCCGAGTGAGCGAGCGCGACGTCGTCACCGGCTTCGGCGAGCCGTCGCTCGTCCGCTTTCGGCACGTGTTCAAGATCTACCGCGTCGGCGACACCGGGGTGGTCGCGCTCGGCGGCGTGGACTTCGACGTGCTCGAGGGCGACTTCGTGGCCGTCGTCGGACCGAGCGGCTCGGGCAAGTCCACGATCTTGAACCTCGTCGGCGGGCTCGAGCGGGCGACCGCCGGCGTCGTCGGGTTCGACGGCCGGGACCTCGGGCGGCTCGACGAGGACGACCTCACCGCCCACCGGCGCGACCATGTCGGCTTCGTGTGGCAGGGCACCGCCCGCAACCTCGTCCCCTACCTCGACGTGCTCGACAACGTCCGGCTCCCGCCGATCGCGCGCGGGACGACGATCGCGGCCGAGCGCCGGAGCGCGATGGAGCTGCTCGACCTGGTCGGCCTCGCCGATCGCGCGAAGCACCGGCCCGGACAGCTCTCGGGCGGCGAGCAGCAACGCGTGGCCGTCGCGGTCGCGCTCGCGAACGTGCCTCGGCTGCTCCTCGCCGACGAGCCCACGGCCGAGCTCGACGGCGAGTCGGCGGCCACGGTGCTCGAGGCGCTGCGCGAGGTGAACCACGAGCTCAAGGTGACGGTGATCATGGTCACCCACGATCTGCTCGCGGCCAGGACGGCGCGCCGGAAGCTCCGCCTGCGGAACGGCCAGCTCGTCGTCGAGGGGCAGCCCGCGGAGCCGGTTGAGCCGGACGGCCGGCTGCGGCTCCCCCGAGAGGCTCTCGACGCGCTCGCGAACCTTGACCTCGAGGTCGAGGTCCGCGACGACGGCGAGGTCCGGATCCGGCGGCGGGGCGAGGGAGGGCAGACGCGTGCCTGGTGAAGCGCTGATCTCCGCGCACGACGTCGTGCGGACCTACGGCGACGGGCTCGGCGTGCGCGCGGTGCGCGGCGCCTCGCTCGAGCTCCGGGCGAAGGACTTCGTCGCGCTGATGGGACCCTCCGGGTCGGGCAAGACGACCTTCCTCGGCGCGCTCGCCGGGCTCGACGCGCCCGACGCCGGCGAGGTCCGGTGGAAGGGCCGGCGGATCCAGGACCTCTCGCGCGAGGAGACGACCGCCCTGCGCCGGACCGGCATGGGGATCGTCTTCCAGAGCTTCGGGCTCCTGCCCACGCTCTCGGCGCTCGAGAACGTCGAGCTCCCGCTGCGGGTCCTCGGGGTGGGCGTCGCCGAGGCGCGCGAGCGCGCGGCCGACCGGCTCGAGCGCCTCGGTCTGGCCGACCGGCTGCGGAACCGCACGTTCGAGCTCTCGGCGGGCCAGCAGCAGCGGATCGCCGTCGCGCGGGCCCTCGTCACCGAGCCCGAGGTGATCCTGGCCGACGAGCCGATCGCCGAGGTCGACAGCGAGAACGCCGAGCTCATCCTCGACGCGCTGTGGGAGGTGATCCGGCGCGGCGGCGCGGTGCTCGCCGCGACCCACAACCCGCAGGCGCTCCGCTACTCGAGCCGCGTGGTCCTGTTCCGCGACGGCGCCGTCGAGGCCGAGGGCTCGCCCAAGGACCTCGCGGATCGCGTCACGACCGACTGATCGCGCTCCCGCGGAGGCTGTGCGCGACGTCGAGTGACTCGCCGTGGAACGCGTCGCCGGCGGTGAGCTCGCGCGCCGCGCGGCGGCGCAGGCGGTCGAGCAGCGAGCCGTGACCTCGGCGCAGCGCCACCGAGCGGGCGATCGACTCCCTCCGCGCGCGGTGCAGCCGCTCCTGCTGCTCGAGATCGCACGACACGTGGGTGACGTTCGGCGGGATCACGCGGCGCCCCCGTCCGGGTGGAGCCGTCGGAGGTCGAACTCGGGATCGGCCAGGAGCGCTCGTTCGGGCCGGATCTTCGCGGTGATCAACGGCATGCTCCGACGGACGTCGGTCTTGCGGTCCATCGAGAAGGCCGAGCGCAGGACGCCGTCCTTCAGCAGGAACGCCGAGAAGCTCCGCTCCTCGATGTCGCCGCGGACGACCATGTCGTCCCACTCGGTGGCATAGCCGGACATCTGGATCTCGCTGTCGAACTGGTCCGACCAGAACCAGTGCGCGTCGTCGAACACCGCGCCCGCACCGAGCATGTTCCGCGCGGCGGTCACGCCCATCTTGATCGCGTTGTCGAAGTGCTCGATCCGGATCCGACCGAACACCGGATGCTCGTGATCGGCGACGTCGCCCGCGGCGAAGATCCCCGGCGTCCGGGTCTCGAGCGTCGCGTCCACGGGGATGCCGCCGTTGCGATCGCCG
This sequence comes from Solirubrobacterales bacterium, assembly GCA_050259555.1. GTDB lineage: Bacteria > Actinomycetota > UBA4738 > UBA4738 > HRBIN12 > HRBIN12. Next base: position 5,505 of record JBLNAW010000256.1, on the reverse strand, counting down.
AGGCCGAGCGGCGGCTCCGCCTTCGTCCCGATGCCGACGACGGCGAGGTCGCCCTCGATGCGGCGGCCCCCCTTCGTCACGACCGCCTCGAACCGCCCGGCGCCGTCGAAGCGCTCGACCGCGTCCCCGAACACGAAGTCGACGCCGTGGTCGCGGTGGAGACCCTCGACCACCCGGCCGAGCTCCGCACCGATCACCCGGAACAACGGGGTCTCGAAGAACTCGACGACCGTGACCTGCAGGCCCATCTGCCGGAACGAGGCGGCGACCTCGCACCCGATGAACCCGGCGCCGACCACCACGGCCCTGGACGCGCCGAGCGCGGCCTCGCGGAGCCGGTCGGCATCGGGCACGTACCGGATGTCGAACACGCCGTCGAGGTCGACACCCGGGACCTCGAACCGGCGGTTCCGAACCCCGGTCGCGACGAGCAGCCGGTCGAAGCCGACCTGTGCGCCGTCGGCGAGGACGACCACTCGCTCGGCCGCCGAGACGCGGTCGGCACGCACGCCGAGCCGCAGCTCGACCGCGTTGTCGGCGTACCAGCCCTCGGGTCGGACCCACTGGGGCTCGGGGGCCTCGCCGCGCAGGTATCCCTTCGAGAGCGGCGGGCGCTCGTACGGCGGGAGGGACTCGTCGCCGATCAGGACGATGCGGCCGTCGAAGCCGTCGTCGCGGAGCGTCCCGATCGCAGACGCGCCCGCCAGTCCCCCACCGACGACGACGACGTCCACGCGCTAGTCGTCGTCCCGCGACCGGATCCGGAGCTCGCCGTCCTCCTCGACGACGTCGAACACGTCGACGGACTCGGGCGGCGGGCCGCCGACGACCTCGCCGGTCATGACGTCGTACCGACCGCCGTGGCAAGGGCACTCGACGATCGTGCCGTCCAGGTCGCCCTCGGACAGCGAGCAGCCCTGGTGCGTGCATGTGTCGTCGAAGGCCTGGAGGTCGCCGTCGACGTTCGCGACCGCGACGGTCCGGTTGCCGACCGTGTACGCGTTGATCTCTCCCTCGGCGACGTCACCCGCGGCCGCGACCTTCACCCACTCCGACATCCCCGGTTCCCCTCTCGCTCGAACGGACCTGCGACAGCCTACCGCCGGATCGCGCTCGGGGCGTGGGTCCTCACGTTCGGCGGCGCGCCACGAGATCGGGGGTGAGGTAGCCGATCCCCGCGACGAGGTACAGCCCGGCCATGACGAGGAAGGCGCTCCGGAACTCGACGTTCGTCATCGCGGGGATGAGCGCGCCGAGCACCCAAGCCACCTGGAACAGCACCTCGTACCGGACGAAGACGCGACCGTGCGCTCCCTGCGGCGCGAGCCGCTGCATCAGGCTCTGGAACGCGAGGCGCCCGAGCTCGGCCGAGGCGCCGACGACGAGACCGAAGACCGTGAGCACCGGGAGCGAGAACGCCGCGAACGCGAGCACCGCACCGACCCCTGCTCCGATCACACAGCCGACGACGACCGCCTCCTCGCGGAGGTCCTCGGGCAGGCGTGGCGCGAGGAGGTCGCCGAGCAGCCCGCCGCCCGTCGCCGCGGCCGCGAGGATCCCGAACCACCACGCCGGCTCTCCGCTGCGGCGGAGCGCGAAGGCCAAGGCGAACAGCAGGAACCCGCTCGCGGCTCGCAGTCCGGCGGCACCGATCGCCGGTGCGGTGAGCTCGGGCACGTTGCCGAGTCGACCGACCTCGCGCGCCTCACCCTTCGGCAGGCGAGGGTGCGGCAGCCGCAGGTTCATGGCCGCCGAGATGCCGTACGCGATCGCGGCCAGGTAGAGCACCGCGGTCGCATCGCCGACCTTCAGCACCAGCAGCCCGGGGCCGGCCGCGAGGAGCGCCCCGCCGACCGAGATCCGTCCGAGCCGGGCGTTGGCCCGCACGAGCCCCTCCTGCCCCGCGTACGCCATCACCAGCCCGTTCCGGGTGATCGCGTGCACCTTGGTGAGCGCGAGCACCGTGAACGCGACCGGGAACAGGACGAGCGTCGAGACCCGTGGCGCGCCGTAGACGCAGACCAGCGCTCGGGCGGCCGCGGCCCCGAACGAGATGACCCGTCGCGGGCCGGCGCGGTCGAGCAGCGGAACGAGCAGCGGTCCGGCCAGCGCGAGCGGCGCCATCGTGAGCGCGAGGTACAGGGCGACCTTCACCTTCGCCTGGCCGACCGGGACGTCGAAGAACACCGAGCCGGCGAGCGCGATCGCGACGAGCGCATCGCCCGCCGAGGCCGAGAGCTGCACGAGCCCGTACCCGTCGAGCGGGCGCTCCGAGCGCGCCATCGTTCCGATCGGCCGGAAGACCGCGGCGATCAGCGCGCCGAGCGCGCGGAGGAGATGACGCCACCAGGGCTCGGGCTCGGGGCGGCGCGCCGGCCGGGGGTCGACCCGCACGGGTCCCCCGTCAGCCGTCCGAGAGGCGCTCGCGGAGCAGCTCGTTCACGACCTGCGGGTTCGCCGAGCCGCCCGACTTCTTCATGACCTGCCCGACGAGGAACCCGAGGATCCCCTCCTTGCCGCCCTTGAACTGCTCGACCGGGCCCGGGTTCTCGGCGATCGCCTCGGCCACCCATCCCTCGAGCGCGGAGGTGTCGGTGACCTGCCGAAGGCCCTTGGCCTCGACGATCGCCTCGACCGGATCGCCGGTCTCGAAGGCCTCCTCGAGGACCTGCTTGGCCCCGGTCGCCGAGACCGTCCCGTCGGCCACCAGGCGCACGAGGTCGGCCACGTGCGCGGGGGTGACCTTCGCATCCGCGAGCTCGACGCGGGCCTTGTTCGACAACCCTGCGACGTCCTGCGTGACCCAGTTCGCCGCGGCCTTCGGCTCGGCGCCGAGCGCGAGGGTCTCCTCGAAGAACGCCGCCACGGCCGCCGAGCCCGTGAGGATCAGCGCCTGCTCGCGCTTCAGGCCGAGGTCGCGCTCGTAGCGGGCGCGCTTGGCCGCGGGGAGCTCGGGCAGGCTCGCGCGGATCCCCTCGACCCACGCCAAGTCGGGCTCGAGCGGCGGGAGGTCGGGCTCGGGGAAGTAGCGGTAGTCGAACGCCTCCTCCTTCGAGCGGAGCGTGTGCGTCGAGCCGCGGTCCTCGTCCCAGTGGCGGGTCTCCTGGACGATGCGCTCGCCGGCCACCAGCGCCGCGCGCTGGCGCTCCTCCTCGAACCGCAGGGCGCGCTCGAGCGAGCGGATCGAGTTCAGGTTCTTGATCTCGACCTTCACGCCGAGGGCCTCGTCGCCGGCTCGGCGCGTCGAGATGTTCGCGTCGCACCGCAGCGAGCCCTCCTCCATCCGCACGTCGCTCACGCCGAGCGCCTCCAGCGTCGCGCGCAGCTCGCGCAGGTACGCGCCGGCTTCCTCGGGCGTGCGGATGTCCGGCTCGGAGACGACCTCGACGAGCGGCACGCCGGCGCGGTTGTAGTCCACGAGCGCCGAGTCGGCCTCGTGGATCCGCCCGCTCGCGCTGCCGTGCGAGGTCTTGCCCGTGTCCTCCTCCTGGTGCACACGCGTGATGCCGACGCGGGTCGTGGTGCCGTCCACCTCGACGTCCAGGTGCCCGGCGATGCAGATCGGCAGGTCGTACTGGCTGATCTGGAAGTTCTTCGGCATATCCGGGTAGAAGTAGTTCTTCCGGTGGAACAGCGAGTGCGGCGCGATCCGGCAGTCGAGCGCCAGCCCGATCCGCACGATGTACTCGATCGCCCTCTCGTTCGGCACCGGGAGCGAGCCCGGATGACCGAGACAGACGGGGCAGACGTTCGTGTTCGGCGGCGCGCCGAACCCGTTGCGGCAGCCGCAGAACATCTTCGTGGCCGTGGAGAGCTCGACGTGGCACTCCAGGCCGATGACGGACTCGAACGTCTCGGCCATGACGCGGCTAAGCCTACCGGAGGCGTCCCGTATCCTTGCTCGATGCGCGGGGACGACGGCCGAGGGGTGAGCCCCGCGACGATCTGGGCGGCGCTCGGGGCCGTCTACGTGATCTGGGGCACGACCTACCTCGCGATCCGGGTCGTGAACGAGACGCTCCCCCCGCTGCTCTCGGCCTCGGTCCGGTTCCTCGTCGCCGGCTCGCTCCTGTACGCGTGGACGATCCGCCGGGGCGACCGCGAGGGCGACCGCCCGACCCGCGTGCAGTGGCGCTCGGCGGCGATCGTCGCCGTCCTGCTGATGCTCGGCGGCAACGGCGGCGTCGTGCTCGCCGAGAAGACGATCCCCTCGGGCGTCGCGGCGTTGCTCGTCGCGCTCGTCCCGCTGTGGATGGCGCTCCTCGACCGCATGTTCTTCGGCGGCCACCTGCGCGGCCGCGCGATCGTTGGACTCGTCGCCGGATTCGGTGGCGCCGCGCTGCTGCTCGGATCCGAGGCCTCGGGCGACGTCGATCTCGTCGGCATGCTGTTCGTCGTCGGCGCGTCCCTCTCCTGGGCGATCGGATCCCTGTACTCGAGGAAGGCGCCGCTCCCGAAGCGGCCGTTCGTCGGCATGGGCATGGAGATGCTCGTCGGGGGGATCGCGCTCGCGGTCGCTGGGATCGCGACGGGCGAGCTCGGGCAGGTCCACGTCTCGCAGTTCTCGAGGGCCTCGCTGATCGGGCTCCTCTACCTGATCGTGTTCGGCTCGTGGATCGGGTTCACCGCGTACCTGTGGCTGCTCCGCGTGGCGCGGACCTCGCTCGTCTCGACCTACGCGTACGTGAACCCGGTCGTCGCCGTGTTCCTCGGATGGCTGTTCCTGGACGAGCAGGTCGGGCCGCGGACGTTGATCGCGGGCGGCGTCATCGTCGCGTCGGTCGCGATCATCATCTCGGCCGGCGGTGCGCGGCGGGAGGACGCCGTCGAGCTAGAGCGACTCGAGGATGCGGGGACGAGCGTCGAAGGCGAGCTCGCGCTCGAGGGCGTCGGCGACGCGCAGCAGGAGGGGCTCGCCGAGGATCGGCGCGGTCAGCTGCAGGCCGACGGGTAGCCCGGCCTCGTCGAGCCCGCTCGGGATCGAGATCGCGGGCACGCCCGCGAGGTTCGCGGGGATCGTGAACACGTCCGACAGGTACATCGCGAGCGGATCGTCCGTGCGCTCGCCGATCCTGAACGCCGTCGTCGGCGAGGTCGGCGAGACGAGCACGTCGTAGGACGCGAACGCCTGCTCGTAGTCGCGGATGATGAGCGTGCGGACCTTCTGCGCCTGCCCGTAGTAGGCGTCGTAGTAGCCGGCGGACAGCGCATACGTGCCGAGCATGATCCGGCGCTTCACCTCCGGACCGAAGCCGGCGCCTCGCGTCCGCGACATCATCTCGACCGAGTCCCCGCCATCGACGCGCAGGCCGTAGCGCACGCCGTCGTAGCGCGCGAGGTTCGAGGACGCCTCGGATGGCGCGATGAGGTAGTACGCCGAGAGGGCGTAATCGGTGTGCGGCAGCGAGACCTCGCCGACGCCCGCGCCGAGATCCGCGAGTCGGTCGATCGCCGCCTGCACGCTCGCCCGAACGCCGGGCTGCACCCCCTCGCCGAACGCCTCGC
>JBLNAW010000255.1:0-4541 GCA_050259555.1 Solirubrobacterales bacterium | reverse complement strand
ACCGATGAAGATCGTGATCATGGGCTGCGGCCGCGTGGGCATCCTCTTGGTCCAAGAGCTCTGCAAGGCGGGCCACGAGGTGGCGGTCATCGACAAGAACGCGAGCGCGTTCGACCGGCTGCCGCCCGACTTCAAGGCCAAGACGATCGTCGGTCTCGGGTTCGACCGGCAGGTGCTGGAGGAGGCCGGGATCAAGGATGCCGACGCCTTCCTCGCGGTCTCGAGCGGGGACAACTCGAACATCGTCTCGGCCCGCGTGGCCCGCGAGCACTACCGCGTCCCGATGGTCATCGCGAGGATCTACGACCCGTACCGGGCGGACATCTACGAGCGCCTGAACATCCCCACGGTCTCGACGACCCGCTGGGGCGTGAAGCAGATGGTGCTCATGCTCACCCACACGCGCGAGGAGATCAAGGAGAGCCTCGCGGGCGGGGACCTGTTCCGCATGCGGCTCGCGGTCCCACCGCATCTGGTGGGCAAACCGGTCTCGGAGCTCTCGGCCCAGGGCAAGGTGCTCGTCGCCGGCGTCGACCGGGGCGGGTCGGGCTTCATCCCCGTCCCGACGAGCACGTTCCAGGACGGCGACACGGTGCACCTCATCGTGCACAAGGACGCGATGGGCCTGCTCGACGAGCTGATGAAGCCGATCGGAGAGCACTGATGCGCATCGTGATCGCGGGCGCCGGAGCGGTCGGTCGCCACCTCGCCGGCGACCTGAAGGCTCGAGGCCATGAGGTCGTGCTCGTCGAGCAGGAGCCGCGGCACCTCGAGATCGCGGCCGAGTGGGCACCCGAGGCCGAGTTCATCCTCGGCGACGCCTGTGAGCCCTGGGTGCTCGAGAAGGCGGCGCTCCGCATGACCGACGTGGTCGTCGCGGCGACCGGGGACGACGAGGACAACCTCGTCATCTCGTTGCTCGCGAAGCAGGAGTTCGGCGTCCCGCGGGTGCTCGCGCGCGTGAACCACCCGCGGAACGAGTGGATGTTCTCCGAGCAGTGGGGCGTGGACCAGGCGGTCTCGATCCCGCACCTCATGACGGCGCTCGTCGAGGAGGCCGTGACGGTCGGCGACCTCGTCCGGCTGCTCCGGCTCGAGGGCGGCCGGATCGCGCTCGTCGAGGTCACGATCCCCGACGGCTCGCTGAACGCCGGCCGACCGCTCTACGAGCTTCGCCTGCCGACGGACGGGGCGATCGTCGCCGTCCTCCGCGAGGGGCACGTGGTGATCCCGCAGCCCGAGACGGTCCTGGGGGTCGGGGACGAGGTCCTCGCGCTCGCATCGGCCGACGCCGAGTCGGCGCTCCGTCTCGCGATCGTCGGCGAGGGGATGCCGGGCGGCTCGCCCTCCTCGGAGCGCGGCAGCACCGGCGTGATCTAGCGGGTTCCGTCCTCGAGCCCCGAGCGGGCCTCAGTGCTTCGAGTGGCCGTTGCCGTTGCCGTGTGGCTCGCAGCTCTTCCCGGGGCAGGCGGTCGAGGTCTCGCCCTCGGTCGAGCCTGCCGTCTCGCCCTCGAGGCGGCCGGCCTGGATCTCGAGCAGGCGGGCGAGCGAGGTCTGGAGTCCCCGGTTGTCGGGCCTCAGCACGAGGAGCGCCTCATGGCGGCAGATCGCGTTCTCGAGTCCGGTGAGCTCGGCGCAGGCCGAGAAGTCCGGAGAGCCCGAGGCGCCCTCGCTCGCTACACCCGCAGGGGGGGAGGTCTCGCTTTGGCTCGGTGAGGGCAGGGGCGCCTCGGTGGACTCCGTTTCGGGCGGATCGGTTGGCTGTGGAGGCTCCGGCGAGACCGAGACCTCGGGCGTCGGTTCGGTGTCGAAGGCTGCTCGGAGAGGAGGAGCCGCCGATGCCACGGTACCGGCGACGATCACCGCCGCGAGCGCCGTCACGAGGGTCCGCAGGAGCTTCACCTCACACGTATCGGCGTGCGCCTAGTCAGACTTGACTAGACACGGGAGGCTGCGAGGCCCCGACGCTCAGGCGCTGAACTCGAAGCTCGGGTTGACCATCCTCCGGCCCTGGCGCTGCTCCCCGACCACGCCCTGGACCACCACGCGCGTGCCGAGGGTGAGCCCGCCGATCGACCGCCGCCCCATCCACATGACCGACATCTCGCCGGTCCCGTCGGTGAGCAGCGCCTCGAGCGCCTCGAGACCGTGCTCGGGGTGAACGGTGATGCGCTTGACGACGCCGGCGAGCTTGACGGGCGTCCGGGTCGGGGCCCCGGCGATCGGCACCGTGCCCGGGATCGCCGAGGCCCACGCCTGGATCTCCTCGGCCATGCGCTGCTCATCGCTCTCCGCCATGCGATGGAGGAAGCGACGGAAGCCGTCGAGCACGCTCATGCCCCGCTCTCCTCGGTCAGGCCGACCGGCCTACGAGACGAGCGCCTCCTCCTTCGGCGGCGACACCATCAGCTCGGACTTCCGCGTCTTCGAGATGTAGACAGCAACACCCACGACGACGACCGCGACGATCCCGATCGCGAGCCGCAGCGCCGTGTCGCCCGCGTGCTCCACCACGATCGGCGCGATGAGGAGCGCGACGAGGTTCATGACCTTGATGAGCGGGTTCAGCGCCGGCCCGGCCGTGTCCTTGAAGGGATCGCCCACCGTGTCGCCGATGACCGCAGCCTTGTGCTGCTCCGAGCCCTTGCCGCCGTAGTGGCCGGCCTCGATGTACTTCTTCGCGTTGTCCCAGGCGCCGCCCGCGTTCGACAGCATCACGGCGAGGAGCTGGCCGGTGAGGATCGCACCGGCGAGGAACGCGCCGAGCGCCTCGGCCTTCAGGAAGAACCCGACGATGACCGGCGAGAGCACCGCGAGCAAGCCCGGCGTCATGAGCTCGCGCAGGGACGTCTTCGTGCAGATGTCCACGACGCTCGCGTAGTCCGGCTTCTCCTCGTAGGTCATGATCCCCGGGTGGTCGCGGAACTGGTTGCGGACCTCGACCACGACCTGCGACGCCGCGCGGCCGACGGCGCGGATCGCGAGCGACGAGAACAGGAAGGCTACGGCGCCGCCGAGCAGGAGTCCGGCCAGCACGTCGGGCCGGTCCACCCGGATCCCTTGGAAGTTGAACCCTGCCTCCTTCAAGGCCTCCTCGAACGAGCCGAACAACGAGGTCGCGGCGATGACCGCGGTCGCGATCGCCATCCCCTTCGTGATCGCCTTCGTCGAGTTCCCGATCGCGTCGAGGCCGCCGAGGATCTCCGCCGGCTTGCCCTCGAACTCGCCGGACATCTCGGCGATGCCCTGCGCGTTGTCCGAGACCGGACCGTAGGTGTCCATCGACACGATGACGCCGACGGTCGTGAGCATGCCCATGCCGGTGAGCGAGATGAAGTACAGGCGCTCGGCCGTCGTGTCGCCGAGCAGGAACGCCCCGACGATCGCGCCGACGATGATGATCAGCGACCACACGGTGGACTCGAGTCCGACCGAGAAGCCGGCCAAGATCGTCGTCGCCGGGCCGGTCTGCGTGGCCTCGGCGATGTCCTGCACGGGCTTGTGCTTCGTGTCGGTGAAGTACTGCGTGAGGATCTGGATCACGCTCGCGAGGATCAGCCCGAACAGGACCGCGACGGCAGGCCGGACGTCCTTCATGTAGATGCTCGAGATCACGAACACGGCCGCCGCTGAGACCGCGGCCGAGAGGAAGAACCCGCGGTTGATCGCCTTCATGCCGTGCTCGTCCTCGGAGCGCGGCGAGACCGACAAGATGCCGATCATCGACGTGATGACGCCGACCGCGCGCACGAACAGCGGGAACATCACCCCGGCGATCGCACCGACCTCGGAGCCGCCGTACGCGGCCGCGCCGAGGATCAGCGAGGCGACGAGCGTGACCTCGTAGGACTCGAACAGGTCGGCCGCCATCCCGGCGCAGTCGCCGACGTTGTCGCCGACGTTGTCCGCGATCGTCGCCGCGTTCCGAGGGTCGTCCTCAGGGATCCCCTGCTCGACCTTGCCGACGAGGTCGGCGCCCACGTCGGCCGCCTTCGTGAAGATGCCGCCGCCCACCCGCATGAACATCGCGAGGAGCGCGCCGCCGAACCCGAAGCCAACCAGCACCGAGGTCGCGTCCTGCTTGTAGAGCAGCAGGATGACCGTGGCGCCGAAGAGCCCGAGCCCGACCGTGAACATCCCGGCCACGCCGCCCGCGCGGAACGCGATCCGCATCGCCTTGCGCAGGCCCGACTCGCGAGCCGCGTTCGCCGTGCGGACGTTCGCGCGCACGGCGAGCCACATCCCGACGAACCCCGTCGTCGCCGAGAACACCGCGCCCAAGATGAAGGCGAGCGAGCGCCCGAGCCGGATCGAGAACGCCGAGTGCGCGGCGTACGCTGGCGTCGGCAGCACGATGAACAGCAGGATGGTGAGGAGCGCGAGGAAGATCCCGAGGGTGCTGAACTGGCGCTTCAGGTAAGCGCTCGCGCCCTCCTGGATCGCCTTGGCGATCTCCTTCATCTTGTCGGTCCCCTCGGGGGCGCTGAGGACCTCACGTACCAGGTAGTAGGCGAAGGCCAGCGCGCAGAGCGAGATCACGA
>JBLNAW010000254.1:0-10526 GCA_050259555.1 Solirubrobacterales bacterium | reverse complement strand
GACCTCGCGCTCGAGCTCGCCTCGGGCGGCGAGGCCCTCGGCCGGCTCCGGAAGAAGCTGCCCACGGGCGCGCTGGTATCCCTCTCGTTCGAGGGGACCTGGTCCGACCTCGGACCGGGGCGCGCCGTGCTCGTGAGCTTCGTCGTCCCCCGGGACCTGTCCTGACCGGATCGCGCGCTCGGGTCGGCACCGGCGGGTGAGTCGGCCGCTCTACCGCTCGAGCGCGATGCCGATCTCGGGCGGATGGGTGAGCGAGTTGTGCACCGTGCAGTGCTCGACGACCGAGAGGAGCGCCGTGCGCCGCTCCTCCGGGAACCCCTCGGGCAGGTGCACCACGAGCTCGACCTTCCCCACACGTGCGGGCCGGTCGGGTGCGAACTCGAACCCGCAGTCGACGGCGAGCCCCTCGGCCGGCAGGTCGTGTCGGCGCAGGAACCGGCCGGCATAGAACGCGACGCAGCTCGCGAGCCCGGCGACGAAGAGCTCCGTCGGGGTCGGGGCCGAGTCCTGTCCCCCGTCGTCGACCGGCTGGTCGACGAACAGCTCGTGGCCCCGGATCGAAACGCGGAAACGGTCGCCCTCCTCGTGCCGAACCTTGATCCCGTTCATGTTCGAGTCCCTCTCCCTCGCCGTCGGTCCTGCTCGGTGCAACGCGAGGGTCGGGTCGTGACGTCCCTCGGAGACGGGCCGGACGGCCGTCGTCCGGCGGGACCTTCGGCGTCTCCGATATCGTTCCGACGGATCCGAGCCCGAAAGGAATCGCCGTGCCGAACGATCACGACCTCCGCTCCGCCGTCACCGAGGCGATGCCACAGGCGATCGCCGACCTCGAACGCCTGGTCCGCATCCCCTCGATCGCGTTCCGCGACTACGACCCCGAGCCGGTCCACGCCTCGGCGCAGACGACCGCCGAGATCCTGGAGGCCGCCGGCTTCGACGGTGTTCGGCTCATCGAGCTGCCCGACGGCGTCGACCACCCCGCGGTCTACGGGGAGGTCGCGGGGCCGCCCGGCGCCCCCACCGTCCTGCTCTACGCGCACCACGACGTCCAGCCCGAGGGGCCGACGGAGGAGTGGAGCTCGCCGCCCTTCGAGCCCGAGATCCGCGACGGGCGCCTGTACGGCCGCGGGTCCTCCGACGACAAGTGCGGGATCGTGCTCCATGCGGTCGCGATGCGGGCGTTCGGCGCACGGCCGCCGGTGACGGTGAAGATCATCGTCGAGGGCGAGGAGGAGGCCGGCACCGAGCACCTCCCCTTCCTCATCGAGGGTCACCGGGACCTGCTCGCCGCCGACGTCCTCTGCATCGCCGATGGCGGGAACTGGCGCACGGGCATCCCCGCGCTCGAGTCCTCGATCCGCGGCGTCGTCGACGTCACCGTCACGGTCCGCACGCTCGACCTCGCCGTCCACAGCGGCGTCTTCGGCGGCGTGGTGCCGGACGCGCTGAGCGCGCTCTCGCGGATCCTCGCCACGTTGCAGGACGACGAGGGCACCGTCGCGATCGGCGGCCTCGCGCGGTCGCCCTGGGAGGGCGTCGAGATGACCGAGGACGAGTTCCGCCGCGACGCCCGGGTCCGACCGGGGGTCGAGCTCGTCGGCCACGGCTCGATCGCCGAGCGCCTGTGGAGCGCGCCCGCGATCTCGGTGCTCGGGATCGACGCCCCGCGGGTCCGCGAGGCCTCGAACCAGCTGGTGCCCGTCGCGAGCGCGAAGATCAGCCTGCGCATCGCGCCGGGGGACGACCCGCTGCGCGCGATGGACCTCCTCGCGGCCCACCTCGAGGCGCACATCCCCTGGGGCGTCGAGGTCGACGTGAAGCGCGGCGAGATCGGCCACGGCCTGCGCGTGGCGAACGGTGGTCCGGCGTTCGCCGCGATGCGGCGGGCGATGGAGGCCGCGTACGGGCGCCCGGCGGTCGAGAGCGGCAGCGGCGGCTCGGTGCCGCTCGTCCCGATCTTGGCCCGGACCTTCCCCGAGGCCGAGATCCTGATCTACGGCGCCTCGGACGAGCGCAGCCAATACCACTCGATCGACGAGAGCGTCGACCTCGGCGACCTCGAGCGTGCGTCCCTCGCCGAGGCGCTGCTCTGGCGGGAGCTCGGCGCCGGGTAACCACTCGCCGCTCGCCGGAAGGGGTCGCACCCGCCCGCGGGCGTCGCTGCTACGGTGAGGCCATGGATCAGCAGACCGAACCGACGACCGAACCGGCGACCGAACCGCAGATGCCCTCGATGCAGGCGGAGGTGGTCGAGGGGCCCGACCGGCCGCAGGAGGCCATCACCCAGCCGGCGAAGCTCCTTCGCATCGCCACCATGGTCCGCGAGCTGCTCGACGAGACCCGCCAGACCTCGCTCGACGAGCCGGGACGCGTCCGGCTGCGCGAGATCTACGAGCGTTCGGTCGGCGAGCTCGAGGAGGTGCTCTCCCCCGACCTGAAGGAGGAACTCGCCTCGCTCGCGCCGCCGATGCAAGGCGTGCCGAGCGAGTCGGAGATCCGTGTGGCGCAGGCGCAGCTCGTCGGCTGGCTCGAGGGACTGTTCCACGGGATCCAGGCCGCGCTGTTCTCGCAACAGGCGGCGGCTCGAGCGCAATTCGAGGAGCTCCGCCGCCGAGGCCTGCCCGCCGGCCAGCCGCAGCCCGACCAGCCGAAGGCCCCCGGCCAGTACCTCTAGCCCGGACCGGCCTCGGTAGCCGCGGCCACCTCCTCGGCGACCGCGCGTCCGGTGCCGGTCCTGCGGGCCTCGGCGACCCCGCCGGTGAGCCGCTGGGCGAAGTACACCGGGATCACGGACAGCAGCATCATCACGAGAGCGACGACGTTCACGACCGGCTGCTGGTACGGGAGCCGGATGTTGCTGAAGATCCAGATCGGCAGCGTCAGCTTGTCCCCGGCCATGAAGTAGGTGACGACGATCTCGTCGAAGGACAGGCCGAACGCGAGCAGTCCGCCCGCGACGAGCGCCGTCTGGATCGCCGGCAACGTGATGTACCGGAACGTCTGCCACCCATCGGCGCCCAGGTCCATCGACGCCTCGACGAGCGAGGTCGGTGTGCGGCGCAATCGAGCGACCACGTTGTTGAAGACGACGACCACGCAGAACGTCGCGTGACCGATGATGATCGTCCAGATCGAGAACTCGAGCCCGAACAGGCGGTTGCCGAAGTTGACGGCCGAGGACAGCGCGATCGCGGTCACGATGCCGGGCAGGGCGATGGGCAGCACGAGGATGAAGGACACGGTCTGACGGCCGAAGAACCGGAACCGGTGCACGGCGAAGGCGGCGAACGAGCCGAGGACGAGCGAGACGAGGGTCGCGCCGACCGCCGCCTGGAGGGACCCGACGATCGCGCTCCGGACGTCCTCGTCGTCCCAGGCGGCCTGGAACCACTTCAGCGTCCAGAGCTCGGGCGGCCACCGGCGCGAGATGCCCTTGCTGAAGGCGTAGAGGACCAGCACGACGATCGGCACGTAGAGGAACAGCAGGGTGATCACCGTTCCCGCCTTGATCACGAAGCGCGCGAGCCTCGACTCCATCCCGCCTCCGCTAGAGCGCCTCGAACGCGCCGAACCGGCGCGCGATCGTGAGGTACAGGGCCATGATCACCACCGGCACCGTCGCGAACGCCGCCGCGAGGGGCAGGTTGCTGGCCAGTCCGACCAGGTTGTAGATCGCGTTCCCGATGAAGAACGACTTGCCGACGAGCACCGGCGTGATGTAGTCGCCGAGCGTGAGCGAGAAGGTGAAGATCGACGCGGCGATGAGGCCGGGGAACACGAGCGGGACGACGATCCTTCGGAAGGTGCGGCCGTTCTTCGCGCCGAGGTCACTCGAGGCCTCGAGGAGAGACTCGGGTACCCGCTCGAACGCCGCGTACACCGGCAGGATCGCGTAGGGCAACCAGAGGTAGCAGAAGGTCAGCCACACCGCCCAGTTGCTGAAGGCGAGGCTCGGGTTGAACCCGAACACGCCGAACAGCGCCTCGAGCGGGCCGCCGCCCGAGGTGATCGTCCGCCACGCGAACACGCGGACGAGGTAGTTGGACCAGAGCGGCATCACGACGGCGAACAGGAGGATCGGCCGGACGCGAGGGCTCGCGATGCGTGCCGCGTAGTACGCGATGGGCACGGACAGGACCAGGTCGGTCACGGTGACCGCCGCCGCCATGCCGATCGTTCGGATCACGATCGTCCGGTACACGGAGTCGTCGACCAACGTCTTGAAGTTGGACAACCCGAAGACACGCTCGATCTGGGAGGTGAGGGCGTTGAGCTGCCAGAAGGCCGTCGCGAGCAGGAGCGCGAGCGAGGTCAGGTAGACGACGAGCATCCAGCCGACCGGCGGTCCGAGCAGGATCGCGAGCTTCAGACGGGGATGCCGGAACAGTGCGGCCGACAGCCGCCGTCCCCTCGTCGCCGTCGCTGCGGTCGCGGACATGGTGGGAGACGGATCGGGGGTCGCGAGCGCGACCCCCGATCCTTCAGGCTCCTCTCAGGCGCCTCGGATCTCGGTCCAGGCGTTCGTCCATGCCACGTAGTCGGTGCACGTCTGCCCGCGATCGTCGCCGCAGTCCGGCAACGGCGTCTTCCACAGGTAGACGCTCGACAGGAACGCGTCGTCACCGCAGTGGTAGGCGGCCGCGTCCTCGCCGAGATCGGAGTTCAGCTGCGTGCAGGAGGCGGTGTTCGAGGGCGTCGCGCCGTAGAACTCGGCGACCTGCGTCTGCACGTCCGCGCGAAGCGTGTACTCCATCCACTTCGCCATGCAGATGGGGTGCGGCGCGTTCGCGGACATCATCCACGTGTCGGCCCAGCCCGTGACCCCTTCCGAGGGGATGATCGCCTCGACCGGCACCTTCTCCGCCTTCGTGTACTGCCAGTTCACCGGCCAGGCGGTCCCGATGACCATGTCGCCCGACGCGAAGCCGTCGATCTCGTCCGTGTAGATCGCCCAGGGCTTGCCGACCATCGACGCCTGCTGCTTGAGCAGTGTCACGGCGGCGTCGAGCTGATCCTGCGTGAGCTCGTACGGGTCGGTGATCCCGAGGTCCGGGTTGTGGGCCATGAGATACATCGCAGCGTCGGCGATGAAGATCGCGCTGTCGTACACCGTGATCTTCCCTGCGTACGGCGAGTTGGCCTCGAACGTGACGTCCCAACTCGTGGGGGCGGGACTCACGACGTCGGTGTTGTACATGAGCAGGTTCGGACCCCACATGTACGGAACGCCGTAGTGGACACCGTCGACCGTGTTGTGCGGCGGCGACTGGAGCGACGCCATCACGTCCGAGTAGTCCGGGAAGGTGCTCACGTCGATCCCCGCGACGTCGCCGTTCGCGATGAGGCGGTTCGACGCGTCACCCGATGCCGACACCCCGTCGTACAGGGTGCCGCCCTGCTGCCGCATGAGGGTGACCATCTCGTCCGAGGTGTTCCCGGGCTTGACGGTCACCTTGCACCCCGACTCCTGCTCGAACGGCTTGACCCAGTCGTCCTCCGTGTAGCCGGGCCACGCGATGAGGCTGAGAGCGCCTTCGCCCTGAGCGTTCGCGTCGTAGCTCACGAGCGTCGGCTTCTCGCCGCCTCCCCCACCACCGCCGCCGCCCCCGTCGTTCCCTCCGCAGGCCGCGGCGAGCAGCCCGAGCACCGACAGGACCGCCAGCAGGCGTATCCCCTTCGTCATGCGTCCCCCTCCTTCGGGTCCTGCGACCCGTCCGACCCCCCGGTCTGCCCGACCGGGCGGTTGTTGCTCCGGCTCCACGTGAGACGAACGGGCCGCCCCTGCACCTGGAGTGCCTCCATCGACGACGTCCTGAGGTTCTGCTGGAACACGACCAGTTCCCCGCCGCCGTCGAGGGCGACGATGTACTTCGTGAGCGCGCCGATGTAGACCACCTCGCGGACGTGTCCGGTCGTCGAGCACTCGTCCGCGCGCACCGGCGCGTCGGGCTCGACGAGGTGGATCTTCTCTGGGCGCACGGTGAACGGCTGCGTCGAGCCCGCGAGCGTCCGGGCGATGTCGCCGGACAGGATGTTCGAGGTCCCCACGAAGCCGGCGACGAACTCCGTCGTGGGCCGCTCGTAGACCTCGGCCGGCGTGCCGACCTGCTCGACCTTGCCGCGGCTGAACACGGCCAGGCGATCGCTCATCGTGAGCGCCTCCTCCTGGTCGTGGGTCACGTAGATGAACGTGAGGCCGACGGCCTGCTGGATCTGCTTCAGCTCGATCTGCATGGCCTGGCGCAGCTTCAGGTCGAGCGCGCCGAGCGGCTCGTCGAGCAGCAGCACCTTCGGCCGGTTCACGAGGGCCCGCGCGAGCGCGACCCGCTGCCGCTGTCCGCCGGAGAGCTCGGCCGGCTTGCGGTCCCCGTACTCCCCGAGCTGCACCATGCCGAGGGCGTCCGCCACGCGACGGTGACGCTCGGCCTTGGCGACCTTCTTCACCTTGAGCCCGTACTCGACGTTCTCCTCGACCGTCATGTGCGGGAAGAGCGCGTAGTCCTGGAAGACCGTATTCACGTCCCGCTGGTAGGGCGCGAGACCCGTCACGTCCTTGCCGTCGAGGAGCACGCGCCCCTCGGTCGGCGCCTCGAAGCCGGCGATCAGGCGCAGGCAGGTCGTCTTCCCCGAGCCCGAGGGCCCGAGCATCGAGAAGAACTCGCCCTCGCGCACGTCGAGGTCGACGCCCGCGACGGCCGTCACCTCACCGAACCGCTTGACGACGCCGTCGAGGCGAACGGCCGTGGCCGAGGCCGGCTCGGGCCGTGCGCCATCGATGGTGGTTTCCGATTGTGCCAATCGATCCCCCACGGACGCGGACTTCGGCATCTTGAACGGGAATCAGCCGCGGGGCAACCCAGGGCGCCCTCGCGGATCAGGGGCCCTCGGAGGGCTCGAGGCCGGCATCGTTGCGCCCCAGGGCATCCGAGAGACCTGCCGTGAGCTCGCGCAGGAACCTCGGGCCGCGGTAGACGAGCCCCGTGTAGACCTGCACGGTCGTGGCTCCCGCTTCCAGGCAGGTGAGGGCATCCCGGGCCGAAGAGATCCCTCCGCAGGCCGCGATCGGCACGGCGCCACCCGTCGCGGCTCGGATCTCGGCCACGATCCGCACGGTGTCGCCGAACAGCGCACGCCCCGACAGCCCTCCCCGCCCGACCGATAGCCCGCGATCGGCGACCGGACGCGTGTTCGAGCACACGAGGCCGTCCGCGCCGCCCCGGACCGCGATCTCGGCGAGCGCGAGCACGACCTCGCGCTCGACACCCTCGCGGAAGGGCGGGAGCTTGACGAACAGCGGCTTCGTCCGGCGAGCGCCGAGCCCGCGCAGCAGCGCCGCGAGGTGGCTCTCGTTGTCGCGGTCGCGGCCCCAGGAGACGTTCGGGCAGCTCGCGTTCAGCTCGACCGCATCCACGTGGGGCTCGAGCAGCGCGTGGGTGGCCAGGGCGTCCTCGAGCGCCTCGTCGGCGATGCTCGCGAACCGAGTCCCAACGTGCGGCGAGCGCGCGAGCGTGCGGGCGGCGACCTCGGCGCCGGGGTTCGGCAGGCCCATCGCGTTCACCATCGACGCGCGGTTGCGGTGACGCACGATCCGCGGCTTCGGGTTCCCCGCCCTCGGCGCCCGCGTGATCGTGCCGCCCACCACGTATCCGAACCCCAGCCGCCCGAGCGCGTCCAGGTGCGAGCACGTCTTGTCGAACCCCGCGGCGAGACCGATCGGGTTCGCGAGACGGATCCCGGCGAGCTCGACCTCCAGCGCGGGGTCGGAGACCCCGCCGCCGATCCGCTCCCAGGGCAGCGGCATCCCGAGCAGCCGGTTGGCGAGACGGTGGGCCCCCTCCGGCGGAAGCGCGAAGAACAGGGGGTGCACGACCGCCCGGTACAGGCCCATCGGGGCCCTATGCTACGCGCGATGGGCGACGACCTCGCGGACCGTCTGATCGGCGCGTCCGAGCTGCACGGCGACTACGTGCTCTCCTCGGGCAAGCGCTCGAGCGTGTACTTCGACAAGTTCCGCTTCCTCACCGATCCGCCGCTGCTGAAGGAGGTCGCGCACGCCGTCGCCCAGCTCCTGCCCGAGGGCATCACGCATCTCGCCGCCCCCGAGGGCGCGGCCACGCTGCTGGTCGCCGCGATCGCCCTCGAGACGCACCTGCCGATCGCCGTGGTGCGCAAGGAGCCCAAGGCCTACGGCACGATGTCGCAGGTCGAGGGGCAAGCACCCGCCGGCGCGCAGATCGCGCTGATCGAGGACGTCTCGACCACCGGACACCAGGTCCTGAAGGCGGCGAAGGTGCTCGAGGCCGAGGGGTGCACGGTCGGCGTCATCGTCCTCGCGATCGACCGAGGCGGCGCCGATCACCTGCGCGACGAGGGGTACTGGGTGAAGTCGGTGGTCGAGGTCCGGCCGGCCGAGGACTAGGCGGGCGGAAGGACCGGCGGGTTCACGACCTGCCAGATCCGCAGGCTCCAGAGCAGCCGGCTCCCCCGAGCGCGCAGGTCCAGGACCCCCTCGCGCATCATCTGGGCGACGGCCTTGGACTTCGCGACCACGTCCGGGAGCGGGAACTCGCGCTCGAGCAGGCGGTGGAGGTTCGCCGCGCCGAACAGCGCTTTCGCCGTTTCGAGGATCGTGCGCTCGTTCTGGATCGTCCCCGTCGGCAGGAAGATGCGACCGCCCGGCACCAGGCAGTCGTTCTGGCGGATGCTCTCGAGCATCGCCGCCGGGAGCTCAGCACCGGTCGGGCCGCCCGCGTGACCATCCGGGAACCAGCCGGCGATGCGGCCGATCTCGTCCGGGATCCCGGAGACGTCCCCGATGATGACGGTTGCCCGCTCACCGCGAACCGGCGTCAACAGGTCCCCGACCCGGAACTCGACCCGATCCTGGAGGCCGAGCCGAACCGCGTTCTCGCGGGCGATCTCGATGGCCTGCTCGGACAGGTCGCAGCCGATGACCCGCGTCGCGCCGAGCCGCGCCGCCACGAACGAGAGCACCCCGCACCCGCAGCCGACGTCGATCACGACGTCGTCGGGCCGGATATCGAGCGCCTCGGCGAGCGTGCGACTCGTGTGGGTGGGGTGGAACACGCCTTCACCGAGCGAGACCGTGAACGGTCCCGTCCGGCCCTTCCATTCGAGGACGTTCTCGGCGGGCTGGTCCATATGCCATCTATCCTGCGGGTTCGGGACCCCAACAGTCAACGCCGGAACGTCGAGGGGCACGCAGCCTGGCTAGACCCTCGGCGGGCGGACCCTGGCGTCCTCACCCGGCTCGAGCTCCCCGCGCTCCACGCGCCGAGCCTCCGCGAGAGCCGCTCGGGCCACCGCGGGGCAGTCCATCCCCCGATGCCCCTCGGGGTATCGCCCGATCCGGGACGCGGCGCGCCCGAGGAGCGTCACCGCTCCGTGGGCGTTGCCGCGGAGCAGGTGCACGTACCCGGCCCCGAGCTGCGAGAGCCCCTTGAAGAGCTCGGCGTCCTCGGTGTCCCGAGCCTGCTTCCAGGCCGTCTCCCAGGCCTCGTGCGCCCGGAAGAACCGGCCCGCGGCGAAGTCGGCCCGCGCGAGGGCGTGGTTGTCTTCGAGCGGCAGGGCGTCGTAGTCCTCGAGCTCGAGCGTGTTCGGCGTCCCCCACGGCTGGGGTCGCCCGAGGTGATCCCGGGGGCGCTCCGGCTTGTTGCGCGTCTCGCTCGGCTTGCCGGTCTTGCCGGTCGCTTCCTGCGGCATATGGGCATCGTACCGGCGTGCTGGCGTAAGCCTCCCGCCGTGGCTACGCTCCCGACGATGGACCAGGGCCCCACGACCCCGATGCCGGTTCGGCTCGAGCGCGACGAGGAGAAGATGCCTCGCTGGGTGTATCGCGTGCTCCTGCTGATCGTCGTCACGTACTTCGCGTCGCTCCTCGCGCTCGCAGCCTTCCAGCAGATGAAGAACATCGTCGCGCTGCTCGTCGCGGCCCTGTTCCTGTCGTTCGCGCTCGAGCCCGCCGTGAACTGGCTCGTCGCGCGCGGGTGGCGGCGCGGGAGCGCGACCGGGGTGGTGCTGTTCGGGCTCGCGCTCCTCGGGCTCATCACCCTCGCCGCGATGGTCCCGCTCGTGATCGACCAGGTCCAGGAGCTCATCCGCCGGATCCCAGGCTGGCTCGACCGGATCAGCGTCTACACGAAGCAGTGGTTCAACGTGGAGCTCACGGGCGACAAGATCCTCCAGCAGATCGCGAAGGCCCAGAAGGACGTCGGGCAGATCGCGTCGAACGTCGCCTCGGTTGGACAGTTCATCCTCGGCCTGATCTTCCAGATGCTCACGATCGGGCTGTTCACGTTCTACCTGGTCGCCGACGCGCCGAGGTTCCGCCGGGCGGTGTGCTCGGTCCTTCCGCCGAAACGCCAGCGGGAGGTCCTCGCCGCCTGGGAGATCGCCGTCGACAAGACGGGCGGCTACCTGTACTCGCGCCTGCTCCTCGCCGTGATCTCGGCGTCCGTCTCGTTCGTCGTGCTGACGGTTCTCGGCGTGCCGTTCGCGGTGCCGCT
>JBLNAW010000253.1:0-6945 GCA_050259555.1 Solirubrobacterales bacterium | reverse complement strand
GTCGTCGTCCCGGGCGGCGACGGGAGCCCGTCGTCGAAGACCGATCCCTGGAGGTTCGCGGCATCCGGCAGGACGACCGTCTGGTCGGGCCCGGCGCTGACGACGGGCGGTGTGTTCCCCGCCTGGGCGGTGGCGATCTCGAAGATCTTCCCGTCGTTCTCGCTCGAGTTCGAGCCATTGTCGACGGCGCGATCCACGATCCAGTAGTGCAGGACCGACGGGTCGGTGCTCCCCGGCGCCATCGCGAGGCCCGAGATGCGCTTCATCCCGGCGATCCCGGACGCGTCGATGATGCGGACGAGCGCACCTTCCTTCGTGACCTCGTAGATCTTCCTCGAGGGCCGGTCTCCGACCAGCAGGGTGTTGCGGTTCGGGTCCGACGCGAGCCCCTCGGTGTCCGACGCCCCGTACTTGCCGACGTCGAAGTGGCTCAGCGAGTCGTTCCCGTCGCCGAAGACCCCGTTGACCGGGTCGAGGTCGTAGACCTCCGCCGTGACACCGTCGACGAAGAACAGGTGCCCGGTGATGGGGTCGAACTCCGGGTCCTCGGTGTCCGTCAGGCCATAGGCCCTGGTGTCGATCGACGTGCGGGTGTCGTCCGAGGTCCCGAAGCGGCCGTCCGGTCCCGTGCGGTCGAGGTAGATCTTGTTCCCCGCGTCGGTCGAGATGAAGAGCGTCTCGGTGGCGGGGTCGAAGCCAGCGCCCGTCGGCTCGGGCGTGAAGGCGAGCGTGGTCCCGGTGTCGGTGACGTTCCCGCCCCGCGTCATCACCCACAGGTTCACGCCGTGGTACCCGGCGCCCGTCTTCTCGTCGACCTCCGAGTCGACGACGATCAGCCGGTCGGCGGACGGACGGTACGCGATCCCCGACGGGTCCGGGCTCGCGGGGTTCCACTTCGAGGTGTCGATGGTCTGGATCAGCGTGGCGGCCTCGGTCGGCACCGCGGAAATCGCGAGCACGCCCGTGAGCCGCGCGGCGTGGCCGTGGCCGGCCCGAACGGGGGATGACGGCGCCGGGGCCGCTCGCGACGCGGCGGGGAACGACCAGGCGCCGAGCTGCGCGACGCGGCGCGCCCCCACCAGGAGGAGCGAGCGCCGCTCACGTCTCCGGAGGCGCGCTCCGCCCCGGCCGCCTTCCGATGCCGTGCCCGCCACCGGAGCCCCCATCCGTCGCCCTCCTCGACCGTCGGGGAAGGCATCCATCGTACGGCAGGCTCGGGGTTCGGTTCCAGGGATGCGGCGGGATCTCCGCCACATCCGGCGCGCCTACGGAGTCGGCGGTATGCCGCCTACCGCTCCCATCGGTCGGCGCTGTGGAGCGAGTCCCATAGCCTCTCAGGCAGGGCCGAGATCGGGTCCCGCACGCGCGAGCGTGCGGCCCACGGTCCCACGACCAGTGACGCATCGAACCCCGGAGGAGGGCCAGTGAAGGTAGCGGTGATGGGCACCGGGCACGTCGGGCTGGTGACCGGCGTGGCGCTCGCGAACATCGGGCACGACGTGGTGGGCACCGACATCGACGCCGAGAAGATCTCGAGGCTCGCCGACGGCATCAGTCCCTTCTTCGAGCCCGGGCTCGACGAGGCCCTGCGGCACGAGATGGCCGCGGGCCGGCTGTCCTTCACGCACGTGGCGTCCGAGGCGCTCCGAGACGCGGAGGTGGTGTTCATCTGCGTGGGTACGCCCGCCCGCGCGAACGGTGAGGCCAACCTCGTCGCGATGGAGGGCGCGGCCCGCGACATCGCCCGTCACGGCCGCGATGGCGTCGTCGTCGTCGAGAAGTCGACCGTGCCGGCCGGGACCGCCGAGCGCGTCCGAGACACGCTCGCCCGCGAGCGCCACGGCCTGCGGTTCGAGCTGGCCTCGAACCCGGAGTTCCTGCGCGAGGGCTCGGCGCTGCACGACGCGCTCGAGCCCGACCGCATCGTGATCGGCGTCGAGTCGCCGGCGGCGAGCGAGGTCCTCCGCCGGCTCTACGCGCCCCTGACCGACCGCGGCCACACGCTCATCGAGACCGACATCGCGACGGCCGAGCTCGCCAAGCACGCGAGCAACGCCTTCCTCGCCCTCAAGATCTCCTTCGCGAACGCGCTCGCGCGCATCTGCGAGCGGGCGGGCGCCGACGTCACGTCCGTCGCCGAGGTGATGGGCACCGACCCGAGGATCGACCGCTCCTTCCTGAACGCCGGCCTCGGCTACGGCGGCTACTGCTTCCCCAAGGACCTGATGGCCCTCGAACGGCTCGCCGAGCGCCTCGGCTACAAGTTCCCGCTGCTCCGGGAGGTCCAGCGGCTGAACGAGGAGGCGGTGGAGGCCGCGGCGGCCAAGATCGAGGACGTCCTGTGGAACCTCGAGGGCAAGCACGTGGCGATGCTCGGCCTGGCGTTCAAGCCCGGCACCGACGACGTGCGGTTCTCCCCCGCGCTGGCCCTCGCCGAGCGGCTCCTCGCCGCGGGAGCCCGCGTGGTCGGCTTCGACCCGCAGGCCGCCGTCGGCGCGAAGCAGGAGGTCCCGCGGCTCGAGATCGCGCGCGACGCCTACGAGGCGGCGACGGGTGCGCACTGCCTGGTCCTCGCGACCGAGTGGGCGGAGTTCCGGGACCTCGATCTCGAGCGACTCCGGGAGGTCATGGCCTACCCGGTGATCGTGGACGGTCGGAACGCGCTCGACGGCGATGCCGTGGTGGCCGCGGGGTTCGCCTACCACCCGACGGGCCGCCCGGCCGTGCCGGGCCGGCTGACCGCCGCCCCGCAGACGCCGGACACCGCGCTCGTCGCCGCACCGGACGCGTAGGGTGACCCGCATGCGTGCGGTCGTCACCGGCGGCGCCGGCTTCGTCGGGTCGCACCTGTGCGAGCGGCTCCTCGGCGAGGGCTGGTCGGTCGTGTGCGTCGACAACTTCCTGACCGGCCGCGGGGAGAACCTCGCGAGCATCGCCGACCGCGACGGGTTCGAGATGGTGAGCGCCGACATCAGCCGGGGGCTCGAGATCGACGGGCCGGTCGACTGGGTCCTGCACTTCGCCTCGCCGGCCTCGCCGCCCGACTACCTCGAGCACCCGATCGAGACGATGCAGGTGGGCTCGCTCGGCACCGCCGCGTGCCTGGAGCTCGCGCGGGCTACGGGGGCGGGGGTGCTGATCGCCTCCACGTCGGAGGTCTACGGCGACCCGAAGGTCCATCCGCAGCCCGAGACCTACTGGGGCAACGTGAACCCGATCGGGCCGCGGTCCGTGTACGACGAGGCGAAGCGGTACGGGGAGGCGCTCACGATGGCCTACCACCGCACGCACGGCGTGCCGGTCAAGATCGTGCGGATCTTCAACACGTACGGACCTCGGATGCGCCCGAACGACGGCCGGGCGGTCCCGAACTTCATCGTCCAGGCCCTGCGCGGCGATCCGATCACCGTGCACGGCGACGGCAGCCAGACCCGGTCCCTGTGCTACGTCGACGACCTGATCGAGGGCATCTGGCGGATGCTGGGCTCGGGGACGACCGGACCGGTGAACCTCGGGAACCCGAACGAGGTGACCGTCCTCGAGCTGGCGGAGCTGATCCGCACGCTCGCGGGGAGCCGCTCGGAGATCGTCTTCGTCGGGCGGCCGGTCGACGACCCCGAGGTCCGGTGCCCCGACATCACCCTGGCGAAGGCGGAGCTCGGCTGGGAGCCGGCCGTTCCCCTGTCCGAGGGCTTGCGCAGGACGATCGCCGCGCTCGCGCCCTTCGCCGAGGAGACCGCCACGGGCCCCGTCGCTGGGGCGCGCTGAGCGTCCGAGCGATCTAGCCGCGGTCCCCGCGGAACAGGACCTGGACCGTGCGGGCGATGATCAGGATGTCGCCCCAGAGCGACAGGCTCTCGATGTAGGTGTTGTCCAGGCGCACGCGCTCGGGGATCGAGTCCAGGTCGCGGCTCCGCCCGTGGACCTGCGCCAGGCCGGTCATGCCACCCTGCACGCGGAGCCGGTGGGCGTAGCTCGGGACCGACTCGCTGAACCGCTCGACGAAGTGCGGGAGCTCGGGCCTCGGGCCGACGAGCGACATGTCCCCGCGGAGCACGTTGATCAACTGCGGCAGCTCGTCGATGCTCGTTCGCCGCAGCAGCCTCCCGACGCGCGTCACGCGGTGCTCCTCGATCGTCCAGCTCGGCTGGGGATCGGTCTCCACGCGCATCGTCCGGAACTTGAGCATCTGGAACGGTTCGCCCCGCCGGCCGACGCGCAGCTGGCGGAACAGCACCGGGCCGGGGCTCGAGAAGCGAACGGCGACCGCGGCGACCATCAGGAGCGGTGCGAACAGGACGAGCAGCACCGACCCGACGGCCACGTCGAAGATGCGCTTGGAGAGACGGGCGAAGACCCGGGAGGCGGGACGGCGCAGGTGGACGAGCGGCACCCCGCGCAGGTTGTCGGCGGCGCCCTGCGGCACGGAGCTGAGCTCGAAGAACCGCGGGACGATGTGGACCTCGATCGGCAGCCCCTCGAGCTCGCGCAGGATCGTCGCGGTGTCCCGGTCCTTGCCGTGCCCGAACGCGATCACCAGACGGCGCACGTCGAGCTCGCGGACCACGCGGCCCAGGTCGTGCGGCCCGCCGAGCAGGGGGTGCGGGAGCTCGGAGGCCGTAGGGCCGTCGATGAAGCCGATCGGGCACAGCCCGTACTCGGGGTAGCGGTCGAACACCTGCGCCAGCTCGATCCCGAGCGGGCCGCACCCGACGATCAGCGTCCGCTCGGAGACGAGGCCCCGCGTCTTGGCCGCTCGGGAGGCGGCGTAGGCGATCATCCGCCCGATCGCCACCGCGATCGCCCCGATCCCGGCCGCCACGACCAGCCGGTCGAGGTTCGGGATCGACCCGAGCCTGGGAAGCAGGCCGAGGGACTCGAGGGAGACCACGACGAGCAGCGGCGAGGCCACCCGCACGAGCAGCCACCCGACCTCGTGCCCCACCCGCGGGTCGAGCCGGTAGGCACGAGAGGTGTCGATGTTGAGGAGCAGGAAGGTCAACACGGCCGAGACGATGAACACGGGGTCGGCGCCCGAGACCCCCACCGCGATGAGGAGGGCCAGCGCGTCGAGGGCGGGCTCCAGACTGCGCAGGAACGGGCGAGGCGACGCTGCCTGCACGGCAGGGATATCGATCTCGAGCTTCCGTAGCGCTGCCACTGTCTCCCCTCGGTGGTCCCTGGCGTTGCCGGTCGCCGACAACGCCGTCGGAGCGGGATCGCCTGGCCAATGACACCGCGACGGCGCATCTGACACATCTAGCGATTGGAGTAGAAAACGTAGAGCGTGTTGCGCAGGACCTCGAGGGGGACGGGAACGACGCTCGAGCCGTTGACCAGCGAAGATGGTCATAGAGGCTTCTGCGTCTCACGCATGCGACGCAGGGGGGATACGTCGCGGCACGCATGCGTGACGGACGCCACCTGCCTATCGTCGGGCGACCATGAACGTGCCCGAAGAGGTCGTCGACCTCCACGATGAGCCCAGATCCGAGGTCGTCAGCGCATTCAGCGTCGACGTCGAGGACTACTTCCACGTGGAGGCCTTCCGCCACATCGTCGACCCCGCCGACTGGGCGTCGATGGAGCAGCGCGCCGAGCCCAACACGCGGCGGCTCCTCGGGCTGTTGGAGGAGTTCGGCGTGCGGGGCACGTTCTTCGTGCTCGGCTGGGTGGCCGAGCGCCGTCCCGAGCTGGTTCGCGACATCCTGAGCGCCGGGCACGAGATCGGGATCCACGGCTACGACCACCGCCCGATCACGGCGCTGTCCCCGGCCGACTTCCGCGAGGACATCCACCGGGCGAAGGGCATCGTCGAGGACATCACCGGGGAGCCCGTGCTCGGCTACCGAGCTCCGACGTACTCCGTGGTCAAGGACACGATGTGGGCCCTCGACGTCATGCTCGAGGAGGGTCTGCGGTACGACTCCTCGATCTTCCCGATCGTCCACGACCGATACGGGATCCCCGACGCCGAGCGGCACCCGTGGGTCGAGGAGCGCGGCGACCAGCGCCTGGTGGAGTTCCCCATCTCGACCGTCCGCCTGCTCGGACGCAACCTCCCCTTCGTCGGCGGCGGCTACCTGCGGCTGCTCCCGATGCCGTACGTGCGCTGGGGGATGCGCCGCGTGACGGGCGCCGAGCGCCGGCCGACCATGCTCTACGTGCACCCCTGGGAGCTCGACCCGGGGCAGCCGGTGATGGACGTCGGCCGGCTCGCCAAGGTGCGCCACTACCACGGACTCGACCGGGTCGAGCGCCGCCTCCGAGACCTGCTCGGACGCTTCCGGTTCGGGACCGTGCGCTCGGTCCTCGATCTCGCGTGATGCCGGCCTCCCGCGGTCGTCCGCACCTCGTCGAGGTCACCGGCGTGGCCGGCGCGGGCAAGTCCACCCTCGTCGAGCTCGCCTGCCGCTCGGACGCCGGCCGCCGGCGAGCGGGGTTCATCGACGCGCGGAACCCGGCGCACCTCGGCCGGATCGCCGCCTCCGTCCCGCGGCTGCTCCCGGTCTTGCTCCGGAACCTCGGTCCCGGGCCGCGCTTCACGTGGGCCGAGGTCAAGCTCCTCGCCTACGCGACGAGCTGGCGGCGCGAGTTCCGGCGGCCCGGGTACGCGCGCGGGGTGACGCTGCTCGACCAGGGACCGGTGTACGCGATGGTCCGGCTGAAGGCGCTCGGCAAGCGGGCGACGACGAGCGCGGCCTTCGAGCGCTGGTGGAACCGCACCGTCGAGCTCTGGTCCCACGAGCTCGCCGCGGTCGTGTATCTGGATGCGAACGACGACGTCCTGTGGGAGCGCATCAACGGCCGGCCGCAGCCGCACGGGACGAAGGGCGAGCCGGAGAGCGTCGGCCGCGCCTTCATCGCGCGCTACCGGCGGCTCTTCGACGAGATCATCGAGCGCCTGGATCGACCCGGCGGACCGACGATCCTGCGGCTCGACAC
>JBLNAW010000252.1:0-3493 GCA_050259555.1 Solirubrobacterales bacterium | reverse complement strand
CTCGAGAACGGCGAGGAGCTCCGAGCGCCGGTCGCCGTAACGACCGTGCACCCGAAGATCGCGTTCCTCGACCTGATCGACCGCTACGACCTGCCGGCGGACTTCGTGTGGGACATCGAGCGGTGGCGGACGCGCTCGGGCGTCGTGAAGATCAACGTCGCGCTCTCCGAGCTACCGGACTTCACGGCCGACCCCGGCAAGGAGCTGCAGGACCACCACACGGGCTCGGTCGAGCTCTGCTTCTCGACCGACTACGCCGAGCGCGCGTTCCAGGACGCGCACATGGACCACAAGGCGTCCGACCGGCCGTTCGTCGACGGCACGATCCCGACGTCGCTCGACAAGAAGCTGTGCCCCGAGGGGATCCACATCTTCTCGATGTACAGCCAGTGGTGCCCGCACGAGTGGAACACCGAGCCGCACCGCGAGGAGCTCGAGGCGTACGCCGATCGCGCGATCCAGGAGTACGACAACCTCGCGCCGAACTTCAAGGCCTCGGTGATCGACCGTCAGGTCATCGGCCCGTACGACATGGAGCAGGACCTCGGGATGATCGGCGGGAACATCTTCCACGGCGAGCTCGCGGTGGACCAGCTCTTCCACATGAGGCCGGCCCCCGGGTACGCGGACTTCCGCACGCCGATCAAGGGCCTGTATCACGGCTCGTGCGCGACGCACGGGGGCGGCGGCGTCAACGGCATCCCGGGTTGGCAGGCGTTCAAGATGGCCGTGAAGGACAAGGCCGTCGCGAAGAAGAAGTAGCCTCGGCGCGTGACGGCACCGACCGGGAACCCGCACGGCCGCAGCGCGCTCGAGCGCATGCTCGAGGCCCGCTCGGTCGCGGTCATCGGCGCGAGCGCGCGCGAGGGCTCCGTCGGCCACGAGACGCTCCGCGAGCTGGTGGAGCTCGGCCGCTTCGACGGCGCGGTGTACCCGATCAACCCGCGGTACGAGGAGCTGTTCGGACACCGCTGCTACGCCTCGGTCGCCGAGGTGCCCGAGCCCGTGGACCTCGCGGTGATCGCGCTCGCGAACGCACAGCTCGAGGACACGCTCACCGTGTGTGCGCAGGCCGGCGTGGGCTCCGCGTTGATCTACGCCAGCGGGTTCGAGGAGCCGCGCTCCGATGCGCCGCCGCTCGTCGAGCGTCTCGCCGCGATCGCGCGCGAGGCGGGCATGGCGGTCTGCGGCGGCAACTGCATGGGGTTCGTGAACGTCGAGCGCGGTCTGCGAGCGACCGGATGGGAGGAGCCGCCGGACCTTCGACCCGGTGGGATCACGTTCATCAGCCACTCGGGCTCGGCGTTCGCGGCGTTCATGCACAACGACCGCGACCTGCGGTTCAACCTCGTCGTGTCCTCGGGCCAGGAGTACGTGACGACGACGACGGACTACATGACCTACGCGCTCGAGCGGGAGAGCACCCGAGCGATCGGACTGTTCATCGAGACGATCCGCGACCCGGCCGGCTTCCGCGCGGCGATGCAGATCGCGAGCGAGCGCGACGTACCGGTCGTCGCGCTGAAGGTCGGGCGCGAGGCGCTCACGCGCGAGATGGTTTCGGCGCACTCGGGCGCGCTCGCGGGGGAGGACGGGGCGTACGAGGCCGTGTTCGATGCCGACGGCGTGCACCGCGTCGAGTCCCTCGACGAGATGGCAGACACGCTCGCGCTGTTCGTGGCCGGGCGGCGGGCCGGTCCCGGCGCGCTCGCGACGGCGCACGACTCGGGGGGCGAGCGGGCGATGATGGTCGACGCCGCCGCCGCGGCGGGCGTGCCGCTCGCGACGCTCGGGCTCGAGGCGACGGGCCGACTCACGGAGCTGCTCGACGAGGGCCTGCTGCCGGTGAACCCGCTCGACTTCTGGGGCACCGGGCGCGACGCGGGCGAGGTCATCACCGGCTCGCTCCGGGCGCTCGTGCAGGACGAGAACGTCGCCGCGCTCGCGTTCGCTGTGGATCTCGTGACCGACGATGCCGACGAAGAGGGCTACTTCTCCTGCTTCCTCAACGTGTGGCCCGAGACCGACAAGCCGATGGCGATGATGAGCAACTTCGCCGCCGGCATCGACCGGCGAGACGTGCAACGTATCTACGAGGCGGGCGCGCCTGCGCTCGAGAGCACGCTCACCGGTCTCGCGGCGTTCCGGCACCTGTTCGAGCACCGCGATCACCGAGCGCTCCCCGCGGTCGGCGGCCACTCGCCGGCGTCGGGCGAAACGCGTGCGCGCTGGCGCGAGCGCCTCTCGAGCGGGGAGCCGTTCGACGAGCTCGAGGGGCTTGCGCTCCTCGCCGACTACGGGGTGCCGGTCGTCGCGGGCCGGCGTGCCGACACGCTCGAAGACGCGATCTCGGCCGCCGAGCGTCTCGGGTTCCCCGTCGCCGTGAAGACCGCCGCGCCCGCCGTGCAGCACAAGTCCGACGTCGGCGGCGTGCGCCTGGGGATCGACGACTCCCCCTCGCTCGAGGAGGCCTACGAGGACCTCGAGCGGCATCTCGGTCCGCAGGTGACCGTCTCGAGGATGGCGCCGACAGGCGTCGAGGTCGCGCTCGGCGTCGTGCGAGATCCGCAGTTCGGGCCGCTCGTGCTGATCGCGGCCGGCGGCGTCCTCGTCGAGGTGCTGAAGGACCGGCGGCTCGCCCTCCCGCCGCTCGACGACGCGAGGGCGCTCCGCATGATCGATCGGCTGCAGATCCGGCCGCTGCTCGACGGCGTGCGCGGGGCGCCGGCGGCCGACCTCGGCGCGCTCGCGCAGGCCGTGGTCGGCCTGTCGTGGCTCGCGCACGACCTGGGCGAGCACCTCGACGCGCTCGACGCGAACCCGGTGATCTGCGGTCCCGGTGGGTGCGTCGCGGTCGACGCCCTCGTGATCCCTCGATCGTCCTAGACGAACTGGGTGGGATCGGGCGTCGTGTCGGCCGGCCAGCCCGGGTAGTCGGCGCCCGGGAACTGCCACGGCGTGCCGTAGCAGGCGCCGAGCTTCTCGGCCAGCTCGGCGTCCTTCCGAGGGTTGCGCTCGAAGTCGAAGACGTGCTCGAAGTTGTGGGTGCGCTCGATCCGCGAGGTGAGGTACGGCAGGCCCCAGTTGTCCTCGATGAACTTGAGCGGTGTCGAGAACTCGGCCTCGGCCTCGTCGACGTAGCCCTTGTTCGCGTACGGGCTGATCACGATCGTCGGCACGCGGAAGCCGAGGCCGACGTCGTCGACGACCGGGGGCGGGACGTGGTCGTAGAAGCCGCCCCACTCGTCCCACGTGACGAACAGCGCCGTGTGCTCCCAGCCGTCGGAGGTCATCACCGCGTTCACGACCTCGGTGAGCCAGTCGTGCGCGAAGCACGTGCTCTCGGGCGGATGGTCCGAGAGCTCGAACCGGGGCGTGACCCACGTGACCGAGGGGAGCCGCCCGGCCTTGATGTCGTCGGGCAGCTTGTCGACCGCGCGGATCCGCTCGGGCCGCCACAGGTCGGTGTGGTAGACGTTCGAGATCCCGTTCA
>JBLNAW010000251.1:0-3360 GCA_050259555.1 Solirubrobacterales bacterium | reverse complement strand
GGAGAGGGCTCCTGCGGTCGGTGCTCGTCCGGTGCAGGCTCCCGGGGCGAGTCCGATCGTCGTGTGCGCATGCACCGATCCTGCGGACCTGGGGCCGGCGGTGTTAGGGCTAGACGGCCCTGTCCACAGAAGGAAGTCGACCCTAACCCTGGTGATGAGGGTTCACTAACTTGCGGAGGGCAGATCGGCCCCGATGTCGACGCCGCGAAGGGCTGTTCCAGCGGGTGAGCGGTGGTTCCAACGTCGTCGACCCGAGCTCGCGCAGCGCCCGCGGATCGTGCCTTGGGCTGATGGGTGTCGGAACCGCCCAGCTGCTCCCAGGAGATCGCACTACGTGGCCTGGAGATGTGCCTCGGTGCTGCCCTCGCTCCGCAGGTGCCAGGTCGGCTGGGCACTGGCGGTGTCCTTCGTCCTGGTCTTCACCGGAGCGCTGTGCGGTCAGCCGATATGCTGTCGCTACAGGTGGAACGAGCGCCGGTAGCTCAATGGATAGAGCATCTGACTACGGATCAGAAGGTTGGGGGTTCGACTCCCTCCCGGCGCGCTCCTGATCAGCGGCTTCGCGAGCAGCACTCCCGCTTCTTGTGCAGCCCCTACCCCGCCCGAACCATGTCGAGGGACGAGGGCCCGTCGGCCTGGGGCTGGGGTGTGGACACGCCGAGAGCCACACCTGAGCGGCGAAGCACATGCCCGACGAGAACGCCCGCTCCGACGGAAACCGCGAACCAGACGAGCATCACGACCGTCAAGATCTGCCACATCATCCCGAGCCCTCCTCTCGGTACCCCGGCCACCTTCCTTGAGTTCGCGGGTGCAGGAGGGGGAAGAGAGACTCGCTCGGGAGAAGGCTTTCGACCCTAGAGCGAGCGGGAGGCCGCGAGGGGCTCCCGCGGCCTGCGTACGTCGCCTACGTCATGTGCGGCATGTTTCTCCGTTACAGCGCGTTACGCTTAGTGACTTCGTGGGTGCGTCCCGGTGTCCCCAACGCCGGCGAGCCCAGCAGGATCCAGCCAACGGACGGGAGTCCTCGTGGATCAAGGATCGGGATCGAGCCGCCTTCAGGCGGGGGGAACCACCGGCGGGATCGCCGCCTTCCTCCGCATGCACCTCGCACAGGTGGGGATCGTCTCGGCGATCGTGGCAGCTGCCGTCTTGGTCCCCGTCGGGGCGCAGGCGTCCAGCAACTGCGGGACGTCGAGCGGTCACACGCTCTGCGTGTCGGTGCCGGCCTCCCCGCTATCGGGCGAGGAGACGGTGACGGTCTCGAACACCGCCAACTCCGGGGTCGTGATCGCGACATGGCTGCCCTCGGGCGGGCCCGCGGCACAGCTGATCCAGATGTTCGCTCCGTCGCCGGCGACGAACGACTACTCGTTCGTCTGGCCGACCCAGAAGTACCTGGACGCCTCCGGCACGCTCCGGCTGCAGGCGGGCTCGACGGGATCCGCGGCCGTCGACATCGCCGTCACCCTCAGCAACGGCAATCTGACCGACTTCCAGCACAACCCGATCGACTGGACGAGCTACCTCCCCGGGCCGTGGACGGCTCCGAGCGACCCCGTGATCCTGGCCGTCGGCGACGGGCCGTCGAACGAGGTCACCTCGAACAGCGTCGCCGCGCGGATCGCGGCCGTCGACCCGCCACTCTTCTTGAACCTCGGCGACATCTACGAGACGGGGACCTTCACCGAGTGGCGCAACCAGTACGGCGTCTCCGAGATGGATCAACCCGGACTGGGCACGCTCTGGGGCGCGACCGCAGCCACGACACAGCCGACGCTCGGGAACCACGAGAAGGTCAACGTCCCCGCCTACACGGACTACTGGCACGGACGGCCGCTCTACACGTCGTTCACGTTCGGCGGCGTCCTGTTCCTGGACCTGAACTCGAGCCAGTCGATGGTCGCCGGCAAGCCGATGTACCAGTACGCCCAGAGCCTCCTCACCGATCCCAACGCGCCGAGCTGCGTGGTGACGTTCTTCCACGAGCCCGCCGTCACGAGCAACACGACCATCGCCTCCAACGAGTCCGACATCTGGAAGCTGATGGCGAACAACGGCGTCGACCTCGTGCTGAACGGACACCAGCACAACATGATCGAGTACAAGCCCCTGGACGCGAACTTCACGGCCGGGACATCGGGAGCGCATCTCGTCGAGCTGGTGAACGGGGCCGGCGGACATGGACTGACCGGCGTCACGAAGGTCCCGCCGGGCGCTCGGGTCGCCTGGTCCAAGGGCAAGACGGCCGGGCTGCTCGCGCTGACGCTCAACGGGGCTGCGAACGGGAACGCGGCGACGAGCATCGGCTGGCAGTGGCAAGACGTGAGCGGCAACGTCCTGCGCTCGAACTCGGTGAGCTGCGGCTCGAACAACCGAGCCCCCGTCGTGAACGCGGGTCCCGATCAGTCGATCACGCTCCCGAACCAGGCGACGATGCAGGGCTCGGCGAGCGACGACGGTCTCCCGAACCCTCCCGGGACCGTCACGACGACCTGGTCACAGGTGAGCGGACCTGACACCGCGTCCATCACCGACCCGAGCTCGCCGACGACCACGGTGAGCTTCCCGGCCGCGGGGACCTACGTGCTCCGGCTGACGGCCGATGACGGTGCGCTCACGTCGACCGATGACGTCTCGATCGAGGTCGTAGCGGCAGGAACCCTGACGCTCGACATCCCCATCACGACGAGCCCCGATGACGCCGAGGAGTCGGCGACCGGATCCGTGGGGAGAGCCAGCACGCAGCTCGAGCTCGTGGACAAGGGGACCGATCGGCAGACGGTGGGTCTGCGGTTCGTAGGGGTGACGGTGCCGCCGGGCGCGACGATCGAGCGCGCCTACGTGCAGTTCCAGGTCGCCCAGGTCACGACGGGCTCGGCGTCGCTCACGATCCAGGGGCAGGCTGCCGACAACCCGACCACGTTCACGACGAACAACTTCGACCTCTCGTCGCGACCCCGAACGCTGGCGAGCGTCTCCTGGTTCCCGGCACCGTGGCCGACGATCGGGGTGCACGGATCCGATCAGCGAACGCAGGATCTGACGCCGGTGGTTCAGGAGACGGTAGGCCGTGCCGGATGGGTGAGCGGCAACGCGATGGTGTTCATCATCACTGGCTCGGGTACGCGGACCGCCCAGTCGTTCACCGGGACGTTCGCGCCGATCCTCCACATCGAGTACGTCCCCGCCTAGGCGCACGACCGATCGCGAACCGGCTGCCGTGAACCGGCCGCCGCGCGGGACCGAACGCTCCCGTGTGGGACCCATGCTCGCGCCTCGCGGGGAAGGAGGACGCGCAGACGCTGTCGACGGATAGGCGGGGTGAACGCGCGGAGTCGCCGAGTGCCCGTTCAGGGG
>JBLNAW010000250.1:0-4753 GCA_050259555.1 Solirubrobacterales bacterium | reverse complement strand
TCATCGAGACCCAGGGTGAGCTCGGATCGTTCCGCACCTTCCAGAAGCAGCCTGCCTGGCGAGATCGAACCACGGAGGAGCAGCTCCGGCGCTTCTTCGGCACCTACCGGGGCCGGAAGATCCGATGCGCGCCGTTGCTCGTCGATGCGCTCGATCTCACCCAGATGCCTCGGCCGCTCGACGGTGTGCTGGCGCATACCTGAAACCCCCACCCCCCTGTCCGGGCGTCGGGCACCCGAGGCATCCTGGTCGGACCTTCCCCGGCCCGTGATCGATCCCGTATCCGGGGCGATGACCGTCGGCAGGGCCGAGTAGGAGTTGAGGGATGATCCGGTCTTCATCGCGCCGATACCTGCTCATCCCTTGGGCTTGATGCCGTTCTCGAACCGACCGCCGGCAGCAGGGCCGAAGCGACGAGGGCCGATGGCCCCTGGTGCACGTTCCTCAGGGGCCTACGGTCGACGAGATCGCCGCGAGCGATCCGCGAGGCTCGCGGCCGAAGGAGAGGGGTGCTCCATGCCTGCGCGTGGCCGGTTCGTGCGTGCACGCGGGACGACGAGGATCGTGATGAGCGCGGTCTTCGCGATCCTCGCGCTGCTGCTCGTCGTCGTCGGTGATGATGGCGCTCGCTCGGCGACCGGGGTCGGGCCGCCGTGGAAGATCCTCGTGCTCATCTACCCGACGATCGACTTCGCCTTCGAGGACGCCTCGGGCCCGCATCACGTCGTCGGAGAGGCGACGCAGACCCAACGCCAGGCGGCGGTCACCGCGGCGAAGGCCTTCGTGCTGGAGGACATCCCCGCGCTCGACAGCGGTCAGATGAACCCGACCGTCACCGTCCGGGTCGTGGACCACGCTCTGACGGATCTGGACGATACCGGGGTGGAGTGGTGGCCCTCCCCGGCCAACACGGCACCCGACCTGGACCCCGCGTTCGACTCGGTGATCGTCATCTGGAACTCGTCGGGGACCGACCTGGTGACCGGCGAGCAACGACCGGTCAACGCCAGCGCGGGCCTGACACCGAGCATGGGGACACAGCAGACGTACACCACGCTCATCTTGGACGCGGCGATCGGCTACGGTCATCGCAACGTCTTCAAGCATGAGTTCGGACACTCGCTGCTCGCCTTCTTCGACGCGGCAGGAACCGCGCCGCTCCCAAGCGTGGAGAATCACGCCTCTCCGGAGATGTACGTGCACTGTCCGACGGGTGCCGCCTACGTCTGGGAAGACGAAACGAACGACAACCCGATCCCGAACTCGATCTACAACAACGGATCGGGGTTCACCCACGACTACTACTCGGGAACGACGGCGACGCCGGACCAGCCGACGCGCTGCCTCGGCATCACGGCACAGGCGTGGACCTACGGTGGGCCGTTCACACGGATCACCTTCAGTCCGACCGAGGGATACCCGGGGGCCTTGGTCACGATCTCGGGTCGTGGATTCACGGGCACGTCGAGCGTCACCTTCAGTGGGGTTCCGGCGTCGTTCACCGTGAACTCGGATGCGAGGATCACGTCGTCCGTGCCCCAGGGGGCGACCACGGGTCACATCAACGTCGCCACGCCGACCGGAACCTTCACGTCGAGATCCGACTTCACGATCCATCCTTTCGGGTTCACGCCTCAACAGGGTTCGACCGGGACGGCCGTCGTGATCTCGGGCTTCGGGCTCACGGGCACCTCCGCCGTCAGGTTCAACGGGACTCCGGCCTCGTTCACGGTGAACTCCGACACGAAGATCACCGCCTCCGTCCCGAAGACCGCCACGACCGGCCCGATCAGCCTGGTGACGCCGTCGGGGACGCTCACGAACGACTCGGACTTCGGCGTCGTCCCGAAGCTGAAGATCACGAGCATCTCCCCGGACCCGTTCGATCCGAGCCAGGGGCAGTCCACGACGATCACCTGGACGCAGGATCGCGATGCACACATCGAGATGTTCGCCGAGGACAGCGCCCGCGAGGACCGGTGGGACTACCTCGGCCCATCCGAGGGAGCGCCGGCCGGAACGCATTCCGTCGTCTGGGACGGCAAGACCAACTCAGGGGCAGCCGTGCCCTACGGGACCTACACGATCAGGCTCCTCGGATGGGACACGACGGGCTACTTCATGGTCGAAGCTCGAGCGCAGGTCACCCTCGGTGTCACGGGCCCGGTCGTGCGAGCGCCGGTTCCATCGATCCTGCCCGAGCAGCGGATGTCGCTCGGTCCGCCGGTGACCGTCGTCAGCAAGGTGACGTGGTCGTCGACGAGCTCGAACCTCTGCTCTTACCGGCTCCAGCGGAGCGTGAACGGGGCTGCGTTCGCCGATCTCGCGCTGTCGAGCCCGACCGCCACCAAGGTCACCACGCCGGTCGCCGTCGGAAGCAGGTATCGGTTCCGGGTGCGGGCGACCTCATGCGACGGGACCGTCGGACCGTGGTCGACGAGCTCGGCGTTCACGGTCCGCGGATCCCAGCAGGGTGCGGCGACCTACTCGACGGGCTGGGCACCGGCCACGCTGACCGACTCGTGGGGAGGCACCGTCAGGACGACCTCCATCGTCGGCACGAGCGTGACGTTCGCGTTCACGGGTCGGGCGATCGCCTGGGTCGGAACGAAAGGACCCGCCTACGGTTCGGCCGAGGTCTACGTGGACGGAGCCTTGATCGGGACGGTCAGCGTCAACGGACTCAATCTCAAGCCGAGCTACGTCGCATCGGTGGCCGACTGGGGCGGCACGAGCGCATCGCACACCCTGACGATCGTGAACGAGGGGACACGCCTCGATGTGGATGGGTTCATCGTCTTCTCGTAGCCCCCTCGATGGGGGCGCCAACCGATGCGGCCGTCCCGTCGGGTGGGAGACGAAGGAGCGAGGCGGCGCATCTCTACGCGGCTCGCCTCTCTGCGTGGCACATACAGGAGACGAGTAGTTGGCACGCGCAGCCGCGACCGTCGGGGATCTCGAGACGGGCACCCTCCCACCCGTGTGCGCCAAGACGGGACGGCCCGCCGACGGGTTCGCGACGATGGAGTTCACCTCGACCCCGAGTTGGACGTGGATCCTGCTGCTCTTCGGGATCTTCCCGTTCTTGATCGCCCAGTACTTCAGCCGGGTCCGGGTCGTCGGGCAGGTTCCCATGTCCGACCTGGCGCTTCAGCGGACGCGATGGTTCACCTGGTCGAGCCGTGCGCTGTTCGGACTCGCGATCCTCGAGTTCGTGGTCGCCGCCGCCGTGGAGTCCTCCTCTGTCGGCCTGGGAGGCCTCGGGACCCTGGTCGCCGCTCTCCTCTTCACGCTGATCGGGTGGCCGTTCGTGTGGCCGACGGGCCATCTGTCCGACGGATGGGTGTGGATGTCGTTCGTCCACGAGCGGTTCGCCAGGGAGCTGGAACGCCGATACGGGAGCTGAAGCATGGACATGTGGAAGTACTTCGGGATCACCCACGCCGACCACGTCGTGTGCAACCCGACGAGCCCGGAGCGGCTCGACGAGTGCATCGCGCTTCTCGACCTCGCGCCGGAAGCTACGGCATGGGAGGCGGCCTGCGGCAAGGCTGAGTTCCTCATCCGCCTGATCGAGCGTTACAAGGTGAGCGCCACCGGCATCGACATCTCGCCCTACGAGATCCCCGTCGCCCGCGCGCGGGCCGCGGAGCGGGTGCCCGATGCCGACCTGAGGTTCATCGAGGCGGACGCTGCAACGCAACCGGCCGAGTCCGACAGCGTCCATCTCGCGATCTGCCTGGGCGCGAGCTGGATCTGGGGCGGACACCGGGGCACGCTGCGCGAGCTCCGCCGCATCACCCGCCCCGACGGTCTGATCGTCGTGGGCGAGCCGTACTGGATCCACGACCCCGATCCCGCATACCTCGCCTCGTCGGGGATGACCGAGGACCTCTGCAGCACGATCGACGGCAACCTGGCGATCGGCCGCGAGGAGGGGCTCACACCGCTCTACCTCATGCCGAGCCGGCTCGAGGACTGGGACCGGTACGAGTTCCTCCAGCTCCGGGCGGCGGAGCGCTATGCGGCCGCCAACCCCGATGACCCGGATGCCCCCGAGCTCCTCGAGCGCGCGCGCCGCGCGAACGAGGAGTACCTGCGCTGGGGCCGCGACACGCTGGGGTGGGGCATCTACCTGTTCCGCCGTCCGGACTGAGCGCCGGCTACGTCGAGGACTCCGTTACCGGGCCGCAGGCATGCGGGGTTCGATCGTGATGAACCGCTGGCCGTCGACGTTCCGATGCTCGATCGAGAGTCCCGCACGGGGGACCACCCAGCCTCTCTGTCGCACGAGGGCCTCGTACCGGCGGGAGGCCCGCTGGTCGTCCCAATCCCCGTGACCTCCCCCGGACAACTCACCGAATCGCTCCAACGAGAACGCGACGTCGGATCGGAGCCCGAGCTCACGGAACACGGTCTCCGCCTGGTCCTCCGTGGGCACGAAGCCGATGCCAACGATCATCCCGAACGCCAACACCGCGTCTGGGGATCCGTGGAACATACGCGGTGGATCCTCGGCCGTTCGCCGCTTCGCGCGGGCTTGGCTCGCGCGGTTCAACAGGCTCAGTACGACGTAGGCGACGGCGATGACGCCGACGACGAGACCGATGGTGGCGAGGAGCTGTCCCAGGGTCTGGTCCGAGCGCGTGTGGGTGATCTGCGCGACCGACGAGAAGCCGTCGGGACCGAAGCCGAACATCATCCGCACCTCCCGCTGGCAGGATGAACCGCAACCCGCACCGGAGACAGGGAC
>JBLNAW010000249.1:0-13398 GCA_050259555.1 Solirubrobacterales bacterium | reverse complement strand
AACGTCCCCGGAACCGCGGAGCGGCTGTCGCTGGCCGCCGAGATCACGACCACGTCCTCGCCGTGGACGCGGCCGCCGACGACCGCCGCGACCTCGGACAGCCGGCGGGCGATCACGATGTGCTCCCGAGATGTGCGCGGATCTCCTCGCTCGCCACGGTGCGGTCGTCGAAGGCGACCGTCCGGTCGGCGAACTCTTGGTATGCCTCGTGGCCCTTGCCCGCGATCACGATGACGTCGCCGGGTCCGGCCTCGCGTACCGCGAGCGCTATCGCCTCGCGCCGATCCGGCTCGACGACGTACCGTCCCCCGCCCGCGCGAACCCCCGGCTCGATCTCGGCCAGGATCGTCATGGGGTCCTCGGTCCGCGGGTTGTCGTTCGTCACGATCGTGAGGTCCGCGAGGCTCGCCGCCGTCCGACCCATCAGCGGACGCTTCGCGCGGTCTCGATCGCCGCCGCATCCGAAGACGACGATGAGCCGCTCCGCCGAGAGCGGGCGCGCCGCGCGCAGCACGTTCTCGAGGCTGTCCGGCGTGTGCGCGTAGTCGACCATCACGAGGAAGTCCTGCCCTGCCTCGACGGGCTCGACCCGGCCGGGAACCCCGCGGACAGCGGCGATCCCGCGCGCGATCGCCTCGTCGTCGATGCCGAGCTCGCGCGCCGTTGCGAGGCAGGCGAGACAGTTCTCGACGTTGAACAGCCCCCGGAGCGCCGAGCGCACCTCGAGGTCGCCCACGCGGAACGACAGCCCCTCGCGCGTCGTCCGCACCTCCGTGGCCCGCAGGTCGGCTCCGGCATCGAGTCCGAACGTCACGGTCGGCAGCCCGGATCCGAGGAGCCGCCGGCCCTCGGGGCTGTCGTGGTTCACGACCGCTCGGTCGCTCATCGCGGGCGTGAACAGACGGGCCTTCGCGTCGAAGTACTCCCGCATCGAGGCGTGGTAGTCGAGATGGTCCTGGGTGAGGTTCGTGAAGACCGCGACCTCGTACCTCGTCCCGTCGACGCGATGCTGGTGCAGCCCGTGCGAGGAGACCTCCATCGCCACGGCGTCGACGCCGCCGTCCACCATCTCGGCGAGAAGGCGTTGGAGGTCCGGCGCCTCCGGCGTGGTCCTCGGGAACGGCAGCACCCGACCGTCCATCCGGACGCCGGTCGTGCCGATCACGCCGGGGGCCCACCCTCCGGCGCGGAAGACCGATTCGAGGAGGAAGGTCGTCGTCGTCTTCCCGTTCGTCCCGGTCACCCCGACCATGCGGAGCCGCTCCGCGGGCCGGCCGTGGAAGGCCGCCGAGATCGGCCCCATCGCCGCCCTGACCGAGGGGACGACGACCTGGGTCACCTCGAGCGGCAGCACGTGCTCGACGACGAGTGCCGTGGCGCCCTTCAGCACGGCCTCGGCGGCGTAGTCGTGCCCGTCCAGGCGGGCACCGGGGATCGCGAAGAACAGCGCCCCGGGGGTCGCGTCGCCCGATCGATAGCAGAGCGAGCTCACCGGCTCATCGGGTTCTCCGCGGATCTCCGAGCGCGTCTCGGTGACGAGCTCCGCGACGGGGTGTGCCTGGGGGGAGGGAGCCACGGCCCGTGAGCCTACCGTCTGCCCCGCCGCGCTCCCCCCCTCGCTCACGGCCGGGCCTCCGCGCTCGGCGGGGGCCTGAGCGAGCGGCCGGGTTCGATCCCGAGCCTCGTGATCGCGTACCGCGCGACCTGCTGGAAGAGCGGCGCCGCCGCGACGCCTCCGTACTCGGTCACCGGACGATCCAGGATCGCCGCGATCACGATCTGCGGATCCGAGGCAGGCAGGAACCCGATGAACGAAGCGAAGTACTGCCCCGTGTAGTACCCGGGGCGATCGGGCAACGGGATCCTCGCGGTCCCTGTCTTCCCGGCGACCTCGTAACCAGGGATCGTCGCGTTCGTCCCGGTCCCCACGGCGACCGCGTTCGCGAGCATCCGCGTGACGGTGGCGGCCGTCTGCGCCGAGACGACCCGATGCGTGAGCGCCGCCGGCGCCGGCGCGAAGGTCCCGTCGGGACTCCGCGTCCCGAGCACCAAGCGCGGCTGAACCCAGCGGCCGTCGTTCGCGATCGTCGCGTAGACGGCCGCCATCTGCAGCGGCGTCGCGGCGATGCCCTGCCCGTACGCGATCGTCGCGAGGCTCGTGTCCGTCCAGTCGTACAACGGTGGCAGGATCCCGGACGACTCGCCGGGGAACGCGATCCCCGTCGGGTGACCGAGGCCGAACTTCGACAGGTAGCTCGCCATCGCCGACTCACCGAGCCGCCGAGCGACCATCACGGTGCCGATGTTGCTCGACTGCGCGATGATGTCGCCGAGCGTCATCGGCATCGTCCCGTGCGGGTGCGCGTCGTGGAGCGTGTAGTCCCCGACCCGCATCTGCCACGGGACGGACAGGACCTGATCGAGACCGATCGCGTGACGATCGATCGCGGCGCTCGCGGTGATGACCTTGTTGGTCGAGCCGGGCTCGAAGGCGTCGGTGATCGCGCGGTTCCGGAGGGTGCCCGGCTTCGCGTGCTCGAAGTCGTTCGGGTCGAACCACGGGTAGCTGGCCATCGCGAGGATGTCTCCGCTCTGGGGGTCCATCACGATGACCGTGCCGCCCCGCGCATGGTTCGCGTGGACCGCATCCTCGAGCGCCTGTTCGGCTTGGTACTGGAACTCCCGGTCGATCGTGGTCACCAG
This sequence comes from Solirubrobacterales bacterium, assembly GCA_050259555.1. Lineage (GTDB taxonomy): Bacteria > Actinomycetota > UBA4738 > UBA4738 > HRBIN12 > HRBIN12. Next base: position 10,695 of record JBLNAW010000249.1, on the reverse strand, counting down.
CGTCGAGCCGGGCTGGGGTGCCCGCTCGACGTCCACGCCTCCGACGATCGGCTGCCCGTGGGGATCGAGCTCCTGTGTCCGCTCGCCCGCCACACCCGCGAGGAGGTCCTCGAACCGCAGCTCCAGCCCGGAGAGGCCCTCACCGTCGATCCCGACGAACCCGAGGACCTGCGCGGCGAGCGAGCCGGCCGGGTAGTACCGGCGGCTCGAGTCCAGGAACCCGATCCCCGCGAGCCCGAGCCGGTCGATGCGCGCCGCGACGTCCCGATCCACCTGCCGAGCGAGGTACACGAACGACGTATCCCGGCTGAGGAGGCCGACCAGCTCGGCGACCTCCATGTCGAGCAGCGGGGCGAGCTTCACCGCGGTCGCCCACGGATCGGTCACGTACCGCGGGTCCGCGTAGACGTCTCGCGCCTCGAGCGACATCGTCAGCGGCTCGCCGTTGCGGTCGAGGATCTGTCCCCGTGTCGCGGGCAACTCCACCGTTCGGAGACGTTGCTCGAGGGCCCGGTCCCGGAAGGAGGCGGCCTGGCTGACCTGAAGGACCGTGAGCCGTACGAAGATCACGCCGAACGCGACCACCATGACCGCGAGCAGCGCCACCAGTCGCTGGAGGGGTGGCCGTCTCATCTGCCCTCCCCCGGCGAGGAGGTGTCCGCGGCCCCGGCCGGCGCCGTCTGAAGATCGCCGGACGCGTGGAGGGATCGGATGTCGTCGGGGAGACGCATTCCGTTCCGGCGAGCCCAGGCGGCGATCCGGCCGGGGGCGGACAGTCGAGCCTGCTCGTGCACGAGGTCGAGCTGAGCGGTCGTCAGCTCCTCCATGCGCCGCTCCGCCTCGTCGATGCGGAACGACTGCTGCGCGAGCAGGGCGCTCAAGGACACGATCCCGAGCACCATCGAACCCAAGACGACGGTGGCGAGGATCGCGAAGCCGACATGGTGCTTCTTGCGGTGGCGCGCGGGGGTCGCCGGAGCCGTCTCGCTGCGCGGGGGGCGCTTCGCTCCTTCGGCTCCCTCCGGTCGCCTCAGAGCCCCCCCTCCGCGAGACGGCTCCGGCTCCTCCGCCCGCGCCACACGCTCTGCCGGAAGGCTCACGCAGCTTCCTCCCGCAGCTTCTCGGCGGCTCTCAGCTTGGCGCTGCGGGATCTCGGGTTGCGCGCGGCCTCCGACTTGGAGGGGGTGAGGGGCTTCTTGGTGAGGACTTGGAGGGTGGGGTCGGCGAGGAAAGCTCGCTTGGTGATGCGGTCCTCGAGGGAGTGGTACGAGATGACGACGACGCGGCCGCCGGGAGCGAGGATGCCCGCCGCTCGTGGCAGGGAAGCGGTGAGCTCCTCGAGCTCCCGGTTGACCGCGATCCGGAGCGCCTGGAACGTCCTCCGTGCGGGGTGGGGGCCGCCGCGCCGAGCACCCAGCGCCCCAGCGACGATCCTCGCGAGCTCGTCGGTCGTCGCGATCGGCGCGCGAGACCGAGCGCGGACGATGGCGGCGGCAACCCGACGGGAGCGATGCTCCTCGCCGTACTCGAACACGATGCGGGCGAGCTCCTCCTCGGGCGCCGAGTTGACGAAGTCCATCGCCGTCTCGCCCTCCGGCCCCATCCGCATGTCGAGCGGCCCCGTCTGCCGGTAGCTGAAGCCGCGCTCGGGCCGGTCGAGCTGCATCGAGCTGACGCCGAGGTCGAACAGGACGCCGTCGACCCGGCTCTCCACGGGCATCTCCGAGAACCGGGCCTGCACGGCTTCGAACCGCGGGCCGAACCGCGAGAGACGCTCGGACGCCGTCGCGATCGCGTCGGGGTCGCGGTCGAAGCCGACGAGGTGCTCGACGCCCGCCTCGAGCAGAGCCTCGGCGTGTCCGCCCGCTCCGAGCGTGAGATCCAGGATGTTGCGTCGTCCGGCGAGCAGCTCCGTCACCTGGGCCACCATGACCGGCTCGTGCCCTCGCGCCACGGGCGGCTCCTCATCCGAGGACCCGCACCGCGAGCAGGCCGAGGCTGACGTACGCCGTCATGGCGATCGCGGTGAGGAAGATCAACGACAAGCTCTGACGAACCTCGCGTGCGAGCGAACCCTTCATCGACCTGCCTCTCTCAGTGCGCCCCGGGCTCCAGCGTCCCGGCCTGGTACGCGCCACCGTGGGTCTGCTCGTAGCGGTCGTGTGCGTCCTTGTCCCAGATCTCCATCCGGTCGAAGACGCCCAGCACCACGACCTCCTTGCGAACCCCGATCTCGCTCCGCAAACGCTGCGGGATCAGGAGCCGTCCCTGCGAGTCGAGCTCCACGGATTCGGCCTTGCCGAAGAACATGCGCGCGTACGCACGGCCCTCAGCGTCGGAGAGGGGGAGGTTGCGCACCTCGCCACTGCGCACCTCCCATTCGGCCCTGGGGAAGCAGAAGAGGCAGCCGTCCTGTCCGAGGGTGAGGACCGCGCCGTCGGCGAAGGCCTCACGGAACCTCGAGGGCAGGCTGACGCGCCCCTTCGGGTCGAGCTGGTACGTATGCGTGCCGAGCAGTTCGGCCACGCGTCCTCCCCTTCTCCTCCACTGCGTGCCACATATCCTCCACGTTCACTCCACGATGTCAAGGAACGACAGTCAAGAGATGTATGTGATTGACAAGCATTGTGAAGAAGAGTGACGGGGACGGTGAAGTCCGGCTCAGCGCCGGCTCAGGACAGGTAGGGCTCCCACTCGGGCTCGAGCCGGCCGATCGACAGCCGGAAGCCGTCGGCGGGCGCGACCGGACGCCGCGCGAGTCGAAGGCCGGCGTCCTCCGGCGGGCGGTTCTCCTTGCGGGAGTTGCACCGGCGACAGGCGGCCACCACGTTGTCCCACGTATGCAGTCCGCCCTTCGAACGCGGCACCACGTGATCGAGGTTCTCGGCGGGCGATCCGCAGTACTGACAGCTCCACCCGTCGCGGGCGAAGACGGCTCGACGGGTGAGCGGGGCCTGCGCTCGATACGGAACCCTCACGAAGTACCGAAGGCGGACGACCGAGGGCGCCTCGATCGCGGCCCGCTCCGAGTGGAACACCATGCCGTTGGCGACCACCACTTCCGCCTTGTCCTTGAGGACGAGGACGACCGCCCTCCGCGCAGACACGACCGCGAGAGGCTGGTGCGAAGCGTTGAGCACGAGCGCTCTTCCCATCTGGGTGCAGCGAGTCTAGCGCACGGATGTTTCGGGCCGAGGTGCTTGAACCGGGCGGATCCCAGCGTTGTAATCCCGCCGAAGGCGACGGTATCTACTACCCGAGTCGGACGCCTGGAGTAGCGAAAAAAGGGGCCGCGCGGGGCGTCCAGCAGCTCATGGTGGTGTGGGCCGTCGCCTTCCTATCTCCGGGAACGGCGCCTTCCTCCAGGGAACCGGCCAGTCCCCAGGCACGTCCGAGCGTGATGGAGCGGGGGAACCCAGAACCGGCCGCGAACGTACACCTCGGTAAGATGGGCTTCGACCCGGGACCGGAGGTGGGCGTGGAGGCACCCGAGATGGCGCTCGACTGGGAGACGTTCGCCGAGCGATTCCACACGATCGAGGCCAACGTCGAGAAGGTCGTTCAGGGCAAGCACCGTGAGATCCGCCTCGCGGTCGCCGCGCTGGTGGCCGAGGGTCACATCCTCATCGAAGACGTCCCCGGCGTTGGCAAGACGATGCTGGCGAAGGCGCTGGCCCGCTCGATCGACTGCTCGTTCCGCCGGATCCAGTTCACACCCGACCTCCTGCCGACCGACGTGACCGGCGTCAACGTCTTCAACCAGGAGCGCGGGGACTTCGAGTTCAAGCCGGGGGCGATCTTCGCGAACATCGTGCTCGGGGACGAGATCAACCGCGCGAGCCCGAAGACCCAGTCGGCCCTGCTCGAGTCGATGGAAGAGCGCCAGGTGACGATCGACACCGAGACCTACCAACTCGGCGTGCCGTTCATGGTGATCGCGACCCAGAACCCGATCGAGCACGAAGGGACCTATCCGCTGCCCGAGGCCCAGCTCGACCGCTTCATGATGCGGCTCGGCATCGGCTACCCCACGGTCGAGGTCGAGGCCGAGATCCTCGCCACCCACGGTGTGCGCTCGACGCTGCCGGACATCCACGCCGTCACCGATGCGCTCGCGATGCGAGCGATGATCGAGCGTGCACGCGAGGTCCACGTCTCGAGCGACGTCCGCGGCTACATCGTGGCCCTCGTCGAGGCAACGCGTCGTCACCCCGACCTCTACCTGGGTGCGAGCCCTCGAGCCTCGATCATGCTCCTGCGTGCCGCTCGCGCCATGGCGGCCGCCGAGGGACGCGACTACGTGATCCCCGATGACGTGAAGGGCCTCGCGCTGCCGGTGCTCTCGCACCGGATCATCGTGACCGCCGATGCGGTCATGGGCGGCAAGACGTCCTCGATGGTGCTCCAGGAGCTCCTCGCCGATATCCCCGTCCCCGTCGCCGGGACGGCCTGAGTGCCCTCCGGCCGCGGCGTCCTCGTGTTCGCCGCCGGCCTCGGACTCTGGCTGCTCGCGCGGGTCACCGGCTCGACGACCGTGCACATGGTGGCCGTCGGCCTCGTCGCGCTCCCGTTCGCGGCCGCGCTGTTCGCGCGCTGGAGCCGCCTGCGGCTCCGGGTGCGTCGCCGGCTCTCGGACACGCGGGTCCGGCCCGGGCAGCGCGTGACGGTCGATCTCGAGGTCGAGAACCAGTCGCCGGCCCCTACCCCGTTCCTCCTGCTCGAGGACCAGGTGCCGCAGGCGCTCGGACGCTCGGCACGTCTGGTGATCGCCGGGCTCCGGCCGCGCGTCAAACAACGGGTGTCGTACACGCTCGCGCCGCAGCGTCGCGGCCGGTACTCGCTCGGGCCGCTCTCGATCGACCTGTCCGATCCCTTCGCGCTCACGAGGGTCCGGGTCGAGTTCGAGGAGCGCGAGGAACTCGTCGTGACCCCCGAGGTCGAGGATCTGACGGGCGGGCCCAACTCCCCGTTCGGCATGACGAGCGGCCTCGCGATGGCGCGGAACCTGTTCCGCACCGGCGACGAGTTCTACACGATGCGTCCGTACGTCACGGGTGACGACCTGCGCCGGATCCACTGGCCGAGCGTCGCGCGGAGCGGCGAGCTGATGATCCGCCAGGACGAGTCCACCCGCCGCTCGACCGCGGTCCTGTTCGTCGACACGCGCGAGGCCGCGATCGGGCAGATCCACACCCCATCGTTCGAGAAGGCGATCTCGGCCGCGGCCTCGGTCGGCGTGCTCCTGCTCCGGTACGGCTTCACGCTGAAGTTCGGCACGAGCCAGCTGCCGCCGCAACGCGTGACCGAGGACCTCCTGATGGACTCGCTCGCCGGCGCCTCCCACCACACCGCTCGAGCCCTCACGGCGGGGCTCGGGCGCCTGCGCATCGCGGCGGCGGCCGACACGACGCTCGTGGTGGTCTCCGCGCCGCCCCCACCTGCCGAGATTTCCGCCCTCGTGCAGGCCGGTGCCGTGTTCGGACCGAAGGTGGCCGTGCTCGTGCACCCGACCGACCCCGACACCCTGCCTCCCGAACGTCGCGACCAGCTCGAGGGCCGCGCCACCCAGGCGCAGCGCTCCCTGTCGCGCTCCGGATGGGAGGTCGTCGTCCTCACCCCGACCGGAAGGCTGGCCGACCTGTGGCACGCGCCGAAGACCCAACCGCTGGCGCACAGCGTCTGATCCCACTCGCCACCGTCGGCGGGCTGGCGTTCGCCACCGCGCTCGCGTTCGGGCGGGTCTTCGAGGGCCGGACGCCGACGCTCCGCCTGATCGCCGCCGGCCTCATGGCGGTCGGGGTGGGATGGGCCACCGGGCGCCGGGGCCTGTTCCTGGCCACGCTCGCGAGCGCCGCCGGCCTGGCGCTCGCCCTCACCTGGCTGGTGTTCCCCCAGACGTCGTGGTACGGCCTGCCGAGCATCCGGACCCTGCGCGCGATCGGACGCTCGCTCGAGTTCGTCGGGCAGCAGACCCGCACGCAGGTCTCGCCGACGCCCGCTCTGATACCGCTCACGATGGCGGCCGTCACGGCCGTCTGGGCGGCCGCGTCCTCGACGTACACGCTCGCGGTCCGCGCCGGGAGCCCCATCCTGTCCATCCTGCCGCCGGTCGCCCTGGTGGCCTTCGCCGACATCGTGCTCGAGGACGGCGTCCGACCGTTCTACGCGGGCCTGTTCCTGCTCGCCGCCCTCGCGGTCGTGTTCACCGACGGGCTCCGCAGGATCCGGCAGTGGGGCCCGATCTGGTCCGGGTCGCGCCGAGATCACACGCTCCGGACCGCCACGAGCCGCGGGGTCCGTCGGGTCGCGCTGGTCGCGCTCGGGGCGGCGCTCGTGGTCCCGTGGGTGCTGCCCGGCTTCCGCTCGCAGGCGCTCGTGGACTTCTCAGGCTCGGACGACGCGGTCCGCCTGGATCCGTTCGTCTCGATCCATGCCTCGCTGAACCGGGACCATCCGATCGACCTCTTCCGTGTCACGACCGATGGGCCTCGCACGTACTGGCGGGTCACGACGCTCGATACCTTCGACGGCTCGACGTGGAGCATGAGCGATCCGCAGCTCGACGGCGCCCGCGAGTACACGACGCCGGCGAGCCTGGGGGCGGCGTTCCCGGCCGGGTCCGACCTGATCGAGCAACACGTCGAGGTGCTGAACGATCTCGGCGACTCCTTGATCCCGTTGGCCTACCCGGCCCAGTTCCTCGACATCCCGACCGATCGCATCAGCTACGACGAGGGGGCCGGCGTCGCCGAGGCTCCCGATCCCCTCCAGGAGGGGACCACGTACCGCGTGGATTCGCGCCGAGTCCTGCCCGCGCCCGAGCAGCTGGACGCCGTGACCTTCGAGGCGCCGGCCCAGTACGGGCAGTACACGTTCATCCCGGGGGACGTGCCTCCTTCGATCGGCGATCTCGCGCGCCAGTGGGCGGTCGGCAAGCCCACCCCGTACCGTCAGGTCCTCGCGATCGAGCGGCACCTGCTGGACCCCTCCTTCACCTACTCGCAGGACCCGCCGCCGGCGACCGATGCGAACGGGCTCGTCGATTTCCTCACGGTGTCGAAGACCGGCTTCTGCCAGCAGTTCGCCACGGCGATGGCGGTGCTCGTGCGTGAACTCGGCTACCCCTCCCGCGTCGCGATCGGCTACAAGCCCGGTGACCTCGAGGACGGGTCCTACGTCATCAGCACGTACGAGGCTCACGCCTGGGTCGAGGTCCTGTTCCCCGGCTACGGATGGTTGCCCTTCGAGCCCACGCCGGGGACGAGCAGCCCGCTCGCCGACGCCGGGGGCTACTTGAACCCGGTCAAGCCGACGAAGGGCGACGGATCGAACGCGGGTGGGTCGCCGGGCGGGATCGACGGCCGCCTCGGTGGGCCGACCGGTGGCATCCCCCCGAAGATCGCGGGGATGGAACGGCTCGAGGGGCGGCGCTCCGGTGCGCTCGACCTCCCGGGAGCGAGCCCTTCTCCCGCCACCGCCGGCACGGGACCGAGCTACTCCATCCCGTACGTGCTGCTGCTCGTGATCGCGCTCGTCGGGCTCGGGGCCGTGCTCGTGCTGACGCCGATCGTGAAGGCGGCCTGGCGGTTCCGCGTCCTGCACCGGCGACGCGAGCCCCGAGAGATGGTGCTCGCCGCGTACCGCGTGTTCGACGGCGAGGCCGCCGACCTCGGCCTCGGGCGCTCTCGGGGGGAGACCCTGACCGAGTACCGGGACCGGATCGGCGCGGAGGTGCGGTTCTCCGACGGTCACCTGGCGACCCTCACCGGCGTCGCCACGCGCGCCGCCTACTCCTCGGACCCGGTCGAACCCGAGGAGGCGCTTCGGGCCGCGCGAGCCGCCCACGTCGCGATCAGGGACATGCGTCGCAGCGCGGGGATCCTCCGCCGGACGATGGGGGTCTATCGCCCCGGGGTGTGAGGCACGGAGCCTAGGTGCCGGTCTGCGCGTGCGCGGCGGCCTGGCGCAGGGCCCGCACGAACCGGTCGCGGTCCTCTCGGAACTGCCCCACCTTCGTGTCGACGCCGGTCGCGATCTCGTCGATCGCGACGAAGAACGCCAGCTGGCCCTCGCGCAGCGCATCCAGGACCTCACCGTCCCGCCGGCAGATCTTGAAGATGCTCTGGCCGTCGGTGACCAGGCTCACCTCCGACAGGTGATGGTCCAGCGCCGCCCGCTTGTTCAGGTAGTCCCAGGCACGCCGAACGCGCTGGAGCGACATCCCACCGTCGAGGAGCGACCGGACGACCTTCAGCGCGACGAGATCGCGGAACGAGTACAGCCTCGCGACGCCCGGCCGCCCACCCGTCCCCTGGACGGAAGGCGTGACCAACCCGATGTGATCCCAGTACCGAAGCTGACGAGGCGTGCACCCCGTGAACTTGGTTGCCTGATGAGTGGTGAACCCTTCCATAGGAACGCGCGCCCCTCCGACGACTCCGTCACCAACCTCGAACTCTTCGCGGTCCGTCCGCGGGTCGAGGGAAGGCTCGACTTGCGATGACGGTCACGCCCCGGGGGAAGGTGCTGTTGTTCTACTTCGCCGACGAGGGCGGTGGCAAGTGCGCAGGTAACCTTGCGCCGCGATCGGACCGTTCGTCGCACGCGACGACGAACGCGTCGCTCGATCACTCCTCCGGAGGTTGCGGAGGACGGAACCTACCCGACATCCGCGCCAGGAGCGCGGCGATCGAGAACCGTCCCGACTGCTGCATCGCGCGGACCTGATCGAGCGTGAGTTGCTTCAAGTACCGGTAGATCAGGAGCGCCGATGCGAGCATCACGCCGAAGCCGGCCGCGGCGACCCAGAGCTCGACCGCGAACAACATGAGCATCACGAACCCCGCCACGAAGGCGAGGAACGACCAGCGGATACGGCTCGCGAGGTGAGACGACAGCGAGGAACGACTCACCGTCTCCACGAGACGGGGGTCTTCCTCGGCCAGTCGCTGCTCGATCTCGTCGAGGATGCGCTGCTCGTCGGGCGAAAGGGGCATCGGGCTCCGATCGGTCGGGACGGCACCTCGATTATAGGGAGGACCGGCCCTTGAACTGAAGGGTCACCCATCCCGATCCGGCGCCGAGGGTCGTCCGCGGTCCCCTCGGCGCTCGAGCAAGGTGGCCGGCATCGCCGCGCCCTTGCCGAAACGGCGCTCGATCCGGTCGAGGGCACGCTCGACGTCGCCCCGGCGCTCCCCACGCAGGAGCGCGAGCTGCTCCTGCCCCGCCGCGACCAGGCCGGTGGCTGCGACACCGAGCAGCCGCACCCGCCGCCGGGCTCCCGGCAGAGCCCGGAACAGCTCCGCGGCCACCTCGTACAGCTCGGCGCCGACGTCGGTCGAGACCGGCAGGGTCCTCGAGCGCGTGAGGGTGGTGAAGTTCGCGAGACGGACCTTGAGCGTGACCGTCCGAGCCCGGAAGCCGTCCTCACGCAGGCGCGCGGCCACCTTGTAGCTGAGCGCGAGGATCTCGCGGAGCAGGTCCTCGGGGGCGTCCAGGTCGGTGCCGAAGGTCTCCTCGTGGCTCACGGACTTCGGAGCCTCGTAGGCGACCACCGGACGCTCGTCCCGGCCGAGCGCCAGATCGTGGAGGTCGCGGGCGTGCTGCTCGCCGAGCAGGCGCCCGAGCACCGCCGCCGGCATCCGACCGAGATCGCCCACGGTCTTCACGCCGAGGTGCGAGAGCGTCTCGGCGGTCTTCTCTCCCACGCCCCAGAGCGCGCGAACGGGCAGCGGCTCGAGGAAGGCGTCGAGGCCTTCACGGCGGACGACGACGACCCCGTCGGGCTTGGCCCGCTTCGAGGCGAGCTTCGCGACGAGCTTGTTCGGCGCCACGCCGACCGAGCAGCGCACGCCGACCTCGTCGAGCACCTCTCGGCGGACCTTGGCCGCGATCTCGGTCGGCTCGCCGAAGAGCATGACGGCGCCGGACACGTCCAGGAACGCCTCGTCGAGCGAGATCGGCTCGACGAGCGGGGTCACCGCGAGCAAGACCTCGCGGAAGCGGTTCGAGTGGGTCTTGTAGGACTCGAAGTCCGGAGGGACGAAGATCGCGCTCGGGCACAGCCGCTTCGCGCGGACGGCGGGCATCGCGCTGCGGATCCCGTAGGCGCGGGCCTCGTAGGAGGCCGACATCACGACGCCGCGCGAGCCCGCACCGCCGACGGCGACCGGCTTGCCGGCGAGCGTAGGGTCCTTCAGCACCTCGACCGAGGCGTAGAACGCGTCGAGGTCGACGTGCAGGATGGGCTCGGCCGGGCGAAGGTGCGTCACCGTCGCCGAGCGTACGCCTGTGGCCTGCGCGCGTGGGCCTGCTGGTCGAGCGCTCACCATCCCGCCGAACCCCCGCTCGCGTGCCACAGCTTCCGTGGCGGGGTCGCGGACGTCGGCACCCCACCGATCGGCGGGCCCTCGGCGCCGGCGAGCGCCTCGCCCAGGCGCCCCTCACGTCGAGCCAGGTGCAGCGCGACGAGATCCCACACGTCCTCCGCCACGACGCTCACCCCCCGCACCCCCGTCCGCCGCACCTGCCCCCGCACGACGAGCACGTACGAGTGGAAGACCGTCTTCGCGACCCTCGGCTGCACGCTCTCGAACACCGTCACGTCGACGGGCCCGGTCGCGTCGTCCAAGGTCAAGAAGATGATCCGCTGCCCGCTCCGGATCGCCGGCGTCTGCGACGCCACCTTCACCCCAG
>JBLNAW010000248.1:0-3875 GCA_050259555.1 Solirubrobacterales bacterium | reverse complement strand
CGCCTTGCCCTGGTCTGCGAGCTTGCGTCGCTCGGCGGTGTCGAGATCGGCCATCTCGAACCTCCTTCCCATCGGGTCTCGAGACCCGTTACCCGGGGACGGGATGCGCGAAACGTCGATGCGTCGAGCGGCTACCCGTCGAGCTCGGTCAACGCGTCGTCGACCTCGGGGAGGAACAACCGTGCGTCGCACTCGAGCAGGATCTCGCGGGCGCGCTCGAGGAGCGGGCGTGCGTCCTCGCCCGCCCGAGTCATCGCGCGACCGAGATCCACCATCGCCCGCGCCGCGTGCATCCGCATCTCGAGCACCTCGAGATCGGCGACTGCCCGCCGGAGCAGGTCGATCGCCCGATGGACGTCCATCTCGAGGAGTCCTTCGATGTGCCCGGCGTGGGCCCGCGCCTGGATGGATTCGGAGGGGCCGAGCCGGTAGGCCTGTGCTCGCTCGCGTTGCCCGACGAGGAGGAGCGCGCGGACGCACTCCGGGAACACCTCGGGCGCCTGGTCGACGTTGAAGGCTCGCAGGAGCTCGGCCGTTTCGACCGCCGCGTCCGCCGCCGCCACCAGGTCTCGGCGTCCGAGGGCAAGGTGGGACGCGAACCACGGCAGGAACAGGGCGCTCTGCGGTTCGGGATTCGCGATCAGCACCGGTGCCGCCTCGGCGTGGATCGCCACCGCCTCTTCGAGACGGCCGCGCATCAGTACCACGAAGGCGAGGAAGATCAGCCGCATCCCGAGCAGCGGTTCGTCGCCCACGCGCCGGGCGAGCCCGACCGCCTGGCGCTCGTGCTCCTCGGCCTCGGCGAGGCGCCCGAGGAGGATGAGCATGTCGCCGACCGAGCCGGCGATCCAGCCGCCGAGCTCGATCGTGCCGGAGCGGAGCGCGATCTCGAGGCCCTCGCGCAGGACCTCCACCGCCGCGAGGGGACCGCCGGTCACCCCCCGGGTGTTGGCGACGTTGTTGTAGGCGCGCAGCAGGTTCGCGTTGTCTCCCGCCTCCTTCGCGAGCCGGAAGGCCTCATCCATCATCGCGTTGGACTCGGCGGTCCGTCCGAGCGCGCCGAGGCACATCGCGAGGGTTTGCGTCGCCTCCGCGAGAAGGAGGGGCTCGTCCAGGCGGACGGCGATGTCGATCGCGCGCCGCAGCATCGGTTCGGCCTCCGCCGACCGGCCCCGGCGCCACAGGAACCACCCGAGCGTGTGGAGCGCCTGCGAGAGCTCCGCCCGCTCGCCGTAGGGCTCGAGCAGCTCGACGGCCGTCCGTCCGGCGCGCTCGGCCTCCTCGTGCCGCGAGAGCTGCATCAGCGGGACGACGAGCCGCGCGTTCGCCCACCCGATGCCGAGGTCGTCGTCCAGGGCCACGAACGCCTCGATCGCACGGCGCGCGACCCGCTCGGTCTCGGCCACGGGGTCACGGGCCCACGATGCCCGCGTGTGCTCGCGATGCAGCGCGGCGCGCTCGGCCAGCGGGACGTCCAGCTCGTCGGCCAGGCGCTCGGCCTCCCGGTACCACCGGGTGCTCTCGGCGCCGAGCCAGAGCGCCGACGTGCGCCGCGCGGCCGTCCAGGCGTGCCCGAGGGCGCTGCGCTGGAGGTCCGTCCGACGCTCCCCGAGCTCCTCGAAGAAGCGGAGCGCCTCGAGCTCGTGGGTCGCGACGAGTTCGGCGATCTCATCGGCCCGGTCGCCCGCTCGCTCCTCGGCCCAGCGCGCGACGCTGGCGTGCTTGTCGGCTCGAAGCGCCTTCGGCAGCGAGTCGTAGGCACCGTCACGGATCAGATTGTGGCGGAACGAGAACTCGAGCTCGTCGGAGAACGATGAGGGCTCGTTCGGCACCACGAGCTCCTTCACGCGCAAGCGCCCGAGCGCGTCGCGGGTCTGCGGTCCGCTGCGGCCGGTGAGCTCGGCGACGGCGCCCATCCAGAACACGCGACCGATGACCGACGCATCCTGCAGGACGGCCTTCTCGTCCTCGGGCAGGCCGTCGAGGCGCGCAGCGATGAGCCCTTGGACCGAGCGCGGCAGCTCCACGCCTTCGACCGGTCGGGCGACCTCCCAGCGTGCGGACTCGGTCGCGCGCAGCACGCCGTCGTCGATGAGCTTGCGGACGATCTCCTCGACGTAGAGGGGGTTGCCCTCGCTCAGCTCGACCACGGTCCGTCGGAGCTCGGGGGCGATCTGGGCGGACAGGAGATCCTCGAGCATCTCCTCGCCCTCAGCTGCCGAGAGCGGGTCGAGGTAGATCGACGCGGCGTTCCGCTTGCCGCCGCCCCACGTCGGGCGCGTCTCGAACAGCTCCGGCCGGGCGGTGGCGACCACCATGATCGGACCCTGGGCCCAGTCGGCGACGTGCTCGACGAAGTCGAGCAACCCGTCGTCGCCCCAGTGCAGGTCGTCGAGGACGAGCACGAGCGGGTAGCGAGCAGCGAGGCGTTCGAGGAACCGCCGCCAGGCCTCGAAGAGGTCCTCTCGGCTCATCGCGCGAGCCTCGCCCGCTCCGACGAGAGCACGGATCTGGGGTGCCACGCTCTCGTCGCCGAAGAGCTCGCGCGCGGCGTCGTCGGCCTTCTTCGCCGCGACCTCGGCCCCGTCGTTCTCGAAGATCTCGCACTGCGCCTTGATCGCGTCCGCGAACGCCGAGTAGGAGGTGTTGCCGTACGCGAGGCATCGGCCGCGACGCCAGTAGACGATCTCGGGCAGGCCTTCGATGTAGCGCTCGAGCTCGGCCACCAGCCTCGACTTGCCGACCCCGGCCGGCCCGATCACGGTCACCAGGGCCGGGCGTCCCTCGGTCTGTACGCGACGCAGGGTCTGCTTGAGCATCGCGAGCTCCTCGTCGCGCCCGACGAGCCGTGCCTCGAGCCCGAGCCGCGGGCGCTCACCGCGCGTGCGGGCCTTGATCCGGAGCGCCCGCCAGGCGGGCACCGGCTCGGCCTTGCCCTTCAGCGCGAGCGGCTCCATCTCGCGGTACTCGATGACGTCCTTCGTGCTCGCGTAGACGCCCGGACCGACGACGATGTGTCCGGGCTCCGCAGCGGCCTGCAGGCGCGCCGCGGTGTTGACCGCATCGCCCGTCAGCATCCGGTCGCGGGGACCCGCGGCCCGCTCGACGTCGACGAGCACCTCGCCGGCCTCGACGCCGATCCGCATCGCGAGCATCGGCTTGCCCTCGGCCGCGAACCCGCGGTTCAGCTCCGACAGGACGGCCTGCATCTCGAGCGCGACCCGCACCGCGCGCTCGGCGTCGTCCTCGTGCGCCCGCGGCACCCCGAACACGGCGAGCACCGCGTCACCCATGAACTTCTCGAGCAGACCCTCGTACCGGGCGATCTCCTCGGCGAGGCGGTCGAACGTGCGCCCGACGACGGACTGCACGACCTCGGGATCCTCCCGCTCGGCGAGCGCGGTCGAGCCCACGAGGTCGGCGAACAGCGCCGTCGCGTACTTGCGCTCCTTGCGCTTGGCCTCCACCGGCTCGAGCGCGCCCCCGCAGGCGTTGCAGAACCTCGAGCCCTCGGGGTTCTCCGCTCCGCAGGTCGGGCACGTGAGCATGGGGGGAACACTACCCGTGGGCGGGCCACGAGGGGACGGTGGGCGAGGACCGGTTGACCTTCGCTACCGACGTGCTACTTTATCGATAGGTTAGATAACTGAAAGGTTGACCACGATGCCCACCGATGTCTTGGACCGAACGTACTCGGCGCTCTCCGATCCGACGCGCCGGGCGATCTTGGCGCGGCTCGCCGACGGGGAGGCTCCCGTGACCGAGCTCGCGGCCCCGTTCGAGATGAGCCTGCCCGCCGTCTCGAAGCACCTGAAGGTCCTGGAGCGGGCGGGGCTGATCTCGCGCGGTCGCCGGGCGCAGTGGCGCCCGTGCCG
>JBLNAW010000247.1:0-3241 GCA_050259555.1 Solirubrobacterales bacterium | reverse complement strand
CGTTCTTCGATCGGATCTCGCGCCCTGCCGCCCGTCGCGTCCGATACCTCCCCGCCGCGGCCGAGCGGCGGCGACCGACCGAACGCCCTCGTCACCCGCGTGGTGGACGGCGACACGGTCGAAGCGCGGTACCGAGGCGAGATCCTCGATGTGCGACTCATCGGGATCGACACCCCCGAGGACGTCGCCCCCGGCGTGCCGGTGCAGTGCTACGCGCGCGCGGCGGCCCGGTTCACGACCCGGCAGCTCGAGGGCGAACGGGTGCGCCTGGAGTTCGACATCGAGCGTATCGACCGGTACGGACGCACGCTCGCGTACGTGTGGCTCGGGCGCGAGCTGTTCAACGAGACGCTGGTGCGACAGGGGTACGCGTTCGTCACGACGTACCCACCGAACGTGATCTACGAAGACCGATTCCTGGACGCGCAGCGCGAGGCTCGAGCCCGCGACCGCGGGGTTTGGGGTCGGTGTGTGGACGAAGACGCTGAGCGGTCGTGCGATCCGTCCTACCCGAGCGTGTGCATCCCGCCGCCGCCGCCCGACCTCGACTGCGCCGACATACCGCAGCGGCGGTTCACCGTGAAGGCGCCCGACCCACATCACTTCGACGGGGACGGCAACGGGATCGGCTGCGAGTCCTGATCAGCCGCATGGCGCCCCGAGCGTGCGCCCTGTTGCGTCGGCTTGGCCAGACGGGTCCGCCGCGGCTCTGGCCGACACACGGTCCGATGCATCGCGGTTCCAGCGTCGGCGGAGCCCGTCGATGCAACGAGGGATCAGAAGGTTGGGGGTTCGACTCCCTCCAGCGCGCTCCTAACCAGCGGTTCCGTCCGAGCGCGGATCTGGGTGGAACCCAGCGGCGTTGAGCGTGCTAACGATCTGCCAAGGTCTCGGGCGGTCGGGCGATGTCAAACGCTCATCCTGCCGCCAACCGCACGGCGGTGAGCCCGGTTTGGATCAGGCCCGGGCGTCGAGTTCAGAAGTCGGGACCCTCCACGTAGGTCCTCATGGCGTTGGGGTTCGCCTGCACCGAAGTCGGGCGCATCATCTCGTTGTCCTCGTGATCGAGGATGTGGCAGTGCCACACGTACCCGTGCCCGCCGTCGGGGTCGAACGGGAACCACGCGTCCGCCTTCGGCTTCCTCCGGCGGAGGTGGGTCGGCGCCCAGCGAACGACGATCCGCGTCACGCTCCCCGGTGGCACGCGCACCGTGTCCTTCCACCCGACCTCGTTCGGCCGGGGCGGCCGTGGGCGGCCTCGCAGGTACGGCGTCACATCCGGGTTGCCGCCGTCCTTGCCGCCCGAGAGCGGGTTCCGCTCGGCACGGTAGTCGAGCGGCGGGCCGAAGCCCGGAACGAAGACCCCCGGCGGATAGGTCTGCCCGCCCATCGGATCGGTTCCGCCCGGGAACGCCTCCTCGTAGACCTCCTCATACGCTTCGAGGTCGAAGGACCGCCGATCGAGGATCTGGAACTGCACCAGGTGCAGATGGATCGGATGCGCGTCGGCCGTGAGGTTGACGAGTTCCCAGATCTCGGTAGAGCCCTCGTCAGGGAGCTCCGAGTAGTACCTGGTGACGCCACCGACGGTGATCGGCGTGAAGTCCTCGTACGTGCGTCCGGACTCACCGGTGTACTCCGAGTTGTTCACGAGGATCTCGAACGGCCCTCCCGGATACTCGACGCCTTCGTAGGTGCTCGGCTCGCCGATCGCCTCGTTGAGCGTGAGCAGCCTGGTCCGGTGGATGACGACCCCTCGGGCCACCGTTCCGACCGTGGGGTCGACGAGACGGACCATGGGGCGTCGGAGGGCCTCGCCCGAGGCCGGGTCGTAGGTCGGATCCGATCCGCTTCCCGCCGTGACCCGGAACCGCAGCACCTTGCCGGTCGTCGCCGGGTCGACCGGGTCGCCCGATGGATACGGTACTGGGGCGACGTTCCGGAGCAGCAGCTGTGTCCCGGTCGCGACGCCCGCGAAGTCCACGATCACGTCGGCGCGCTCTCCCGGCATCAGGAGGAGGTGACGGTGCCGCTCGTCGGACGCGTTCGGGTCGATCCGGACCGGCACGTCCAGGTAGCCACCGTCGGTCCCGATCTGCCACATCGCCGGCCCGCGACGCTTGGAGGCCGGGTCGACCAGGAAGAGCTCGTACGCGCGCGCGTTCGAGCCGTTCAGCACGATGAAGCGGTAGCGCTTCGGCTCGACCTCCAGGTAGGGCCAGACCTTGCCGTTGACGACGATGGTGTCGCCGATGAACTCGGGGACCCAGAACGGGTGCTCGGGATTCGGGATGTACGGGATGCCGGAGGGGAAGAACAGCTGCCCGTCGACATCGAACATCCGGTCTTGGATCACGAGCGGGATCGGTGCGGGCAGATCCGTTCGATCGCGATCTGGATCGGTCAGCAGGTACGCGCCCGCGAGACCGGCGTAGACGTTGAGCCGCGTGAGGCCGAGCACGTGATCGTGGAACCAGAGCGGGGCGGCTTCCTGCGAGTTCGGGTATCGGTAGATCGCCCCGTTGCCCACATGACCCGGACGGCTGTAATACGCGTGCCCGCGGTATGCGCCATCGCTCGTGAACCACGCGTCGGGCCCGCCGTCGATCTTCGATGGGACCTCGCCCCCATGCAGGTGAGTGACACCGGGGATCGGCCCCCCGTAGTGCTCGGCGCAGAGGCCCGTGGGCGGCGTCGACGGTTCGACACGCTCCGCACAGGCGGAGGCGCCGCCGTTCAGGGGGTCGGCCCAGTGGAGCGTCTGATCGGTCGCGCTCGTGAACGCCGCGATGTGTGTATCCGAGGTATCCCCGAGGTCGTTCAACCATTCGATCTCGGTCGGCACACCCCGGCGCGCGACGATCACGGGTCCGAGGTACGACGTGCGAGTCTCCTGACCGGGCTGTAGGTATCCCCAGACCCAGGTACCGGCGTAGGTCCCGGTCGATGGGACGAAGCTCGAGGGCAGGACGGGCGCGAGGAACTCCCGCATCTGCAGGGAGATGCGCGCGCTATCGGCCGTCAGGACGTCGAGCGATGGGAGCGCGTCGACGAACTTCGGGATTGCCGACGGGTCGAGCGGGACCTGCATCGGCGAGGCCAGCGCCGCTCGCCCGTTCCCGATCCGCCATGGCAGGAGTCCTCCGATCCCCGCAGCCGCCGTGAGCCGCAGGAACCCTCGCCTGGTCAGCATCGCTCGCCCTCCCAAGATGAGTCGACACGATCCGATCCTCGAACCCTC
>JBLNAW010000246.1:0-6792 GCA_050259555.1 Solirubrobacterales bacterium | reverse complement strand
CGGAGACGGCGGATCGCCTGCTCCGCCAGGAACTCCGTCGAGTCCCGCGGCACGAACACCCCCGGACGCGCCAGGATCTCGAGCCCTCGGAAGACCGCGTACCCCTTGATGAGCTGGACGGGCTCGCCGGTCACCCGGCGCTCGACCATCCGCTCGAACCGGCGCCGGGTCGCGGCGGGCACCTCGTCGTCCGGCTCGACGTCCTCGACGCCGAGCGCGAAGCACAGGAGGTCGTCCGCTTCGATCTCCTCGCGGTCCTTCTGCCAATGGTCGATGTTCGGCGACGCCTTCAGCGTCGCGACGGCGCGGGCGAGGACCTCGGCGGCGTTCACGGCGCACGCATCCTACCCGCCGACGCTCGGGCGCGGCGGCCCGTACGATAGGCCCTATGCCGAAGTCCGCCGCCGCGCCGAAACCCCGCAAGAAGCAGCAACGCGACGACATCCGACTCACCGGAGACCGCATCGTCGTGGAGCATCCGGACAGCGGCGAGCGCAAGTCCCGCGGCGGCCTCCTGATCCCCGCGACCGCCGTCCCCGCCCCGAAGCGCTGCCTGTGGGGCGACGTCGCCCTCGTCGGCCCGGACGTCCGAGCGGTGAAGACCGGCGACCGGATCTTGTTCCTGCCGCAGGCCGGCCTCGAGGTCGAGCTGAACGGCGAGGACTACCTGCTCCTTCGCGAGCGCGACGTCCAGGCCGTGATGACCTCGCCCGACGGCAAGGAGCGCCAGCCCGGCCAGTACCTGTAGGGCCTCAGCCCTCCTCAGCCCTCGAGGAACGACAGCCGGAGCCGGCGAACGTCGTTCTCGCGGTTCGGATCCACGACCACGACCGACTGCCAGGTCCCGAGCACGACCTCCCCGCCCTCGACCGCCAGGACGAGCGAGGACGACACGAGGACCGGCAGCAGGTGATCGCCCCCGTGGCCCACCGAGCCGTGACGATGGTCGTAGCGATCGTCCCGCGGGAGCAGCCGCTCCAGCAGCTCCTCGAGGTCGCCCTCGGAACCCGACCCGGTCTCCATCAGCGCGAGACCCGCGGTCGCGTGCGGCACGAACAGGTGGAGCAATCCGTCGCCGCCGGCCTCGGCCGCGAAGGCGCGAACACGGGCCGTGACGTCGAGCACCCGTCGCCCGTGCGTGTCGAGCTCGAGCTCAGCGCTCCTCATCACCACGCCGCGGCCGACCCGCCCTCGAGATCCGCGATCAGCCGCCTTCGACCGGGCCGCCCGGCGCCGGAGGCTCGGGCATCGGCGGGGGGGCCATCGGTGGCGCGGGATCGGGCATGGCCGGCGGTGCCACCGGCGGGGTCATCGGCACCTCGACCGCGGACGTGGTCGGGGCCACGGTCCCCATCATGGGCATCGTGGGCGCCGCAACCGAGGAGCCGCGCATCCCGAGGAACCCACCCACAACACCCAGGGCGCCACCGGCGATGACGATGTACAGGCCGATGCCGAGGGTGATGCCGAGCTGACCGGCGTCGATCGCCTGGTCCAACAGCGCGCGGACCTGCGCAGGCGTGCCGCCGAACTGGCCGGCGAGCTCCGTCGCCGCATCGTCCAGCACACGGTCCTTGGCGGTCAGCGCGTCGTAGACGCCGACACCACCCCCGACCAGAGCCGCGACGATCGCGAGGATCGCGAGGACCTTCTTGCCTCCGCTCCGCATGAACAGCACACCGATGGCGAGCACGATCAGTCCGGCAGCGAACGTGATCCAGCCGTCGCTGCCGTCGGTGCCCTTCGCCGTGACGCTCGTGCCGCCCCCCGAGACCTCGGCCCAGGTGAGGAACGATCCGATGGCCAGCAGCGCGCCTCCTGCGATCGCGAGGATCGCAGCGATGGGCGCCGAGCGGCCCGAGGATTCCTGCATCCTTCCCCCTCTCGTACAGACGCGCGGAGTCTGACACCTCTGGTTCCGTGCGTCGAGCGTATCCTGGCTCGCGACCCGCCCCCGGACGAAAGGACCCCGATGGAGATCGACCCCGTCTGCGGCATGGAAGTCGACCCGGCCACCGCCGAGTGGAAGGCGGAGCACGAGGGCAAGACCTACTACTTCTGCTCCAAGGGCTGCCTCGAGGACTTCGTGGAGGATCCCGGGTCGTTCCTCGGCTGACCCCGCCGGAACCCGTGAAGCCGGAGCGGCCGACCGTTTGACGTACTGATGTAATGCTGTAATCTTCCTTTCATGACGAAGACGACAGAAGACGAGGTCCAAGGCTGGTTCGTGGGGCGGGTTCCGCCCGAATGGTTCACCGCCCCCGTCGAGATCTCGAGCGACCGGGACGAGGTCCTCGTGATCGGCGCCCTCACCGATCCCGAGCTCCCGAAGGACGCCTCCGAGCAGACCATCGCGGCCGCCCGGGCGGCCCGCATCGACGGGTTCCGCGAGGACACGCGTGCGCATCGCATCCGCATCGCGCAGGAGGCGGAGCATCGGTTCGGCCGGAAGGTCTCGTGGGGCGCGCGGTGCGGCGACGTGGAGCGGCTGTTCACCACGCTCTCGGTACCCGCGATGACCCGTCTCCGCATGCCCGAGCGTCGGGTGCTGGACACGCTGGTCGAGGCCGGTGTCGCGCGCTCGCGCAGCCATGCGCTCGCGTGGTGCGTCGCGCTGGTCGCCGAGCGTCAGGACGAGTGGCTGCGGGACCTGCGCGACGCGCTCACGCACGTGGAGAAGGTCCGCTCCGAGGGACCGACCGCCTGAGGGCGTCCGCGGTGCCGAGCGGTTGCCCCCCGAGCGGCCGCTCGGCTCCCGGGCTCTACTCGGCGCCCAGGCCCATCCGGTAGAGCCGGCGGTTCCGGTCGTGGTCGTAGAGCACGACCTCTTCCACACCGTTCGCGAGCAGGTCGGGCCAGCTCGTCCCGATCCAGGCCTCGGCCGACTCCGGGTCGGCGAACCGCGGCGAGTGCCCCAGCTCCTCGCCTGAGTCGTCGAGCAGCGTCCAGCCGAACATCATGCCCTCCGCGCCCCCACGATGACGCTCATCGCCGCCTGCACGAGCACGCGCTCTCCCACGGCCAGGTCGACCGGGATACTCTCGCGCCCGAGCCGGGCGGAGGCAACGACCCCGTCCGGATACTTCACGACGAGGTCCGCGTAGGGCACACCGTGGATCTCGACCGGCGTGACCTCGACCACCTCGGCTTCCCGCTCGCCAAGCACGGCGCGGAAGGGTACCAGTGGCGAGAGGCCGGCCCGAGCGCACGCCGGCGTCGGCCTGCCGAGGGGCCCCCGGGCGGCCGACTCAAGCATCCGCGGTCGGGGGCCGAGGCTCCAGATGATGGAAACGTCGCGGCCCCTGCGGCGCCTCGTCGCCGCACCCCTGTTCGTCGCGTGCCTGCTCGCTCCGCAGGTCCTCGTCTCGGCGGCCGACCGGTCGCCGAGGCTCGACGGCGAGGCGGGCTCGGGGCCGCCGGCTTGGCGCTCCCCGCTCGCCCCTCGCGCGACGGGCATCAAGTGGTCCGACGTCCCGAAGACCTCCTGGGCGCGGAACGCCATCGACTACGTGGCCGGGGCCAACGACTGGATGCGGGACTTCGCCCAGGATCCCGATGAGACCTACCCGTTCAAGCCCGATGCCCTCGAGACGCGCCGACTCTTCGCACGCTCCGTCGTGCGCGCCCTCGCGCCGGACGCCCTGCCCGATCCCGAGCTGTCCTTCCCGGACCTCCCGAGCGAGGACCGCTTCTTCGCCTCCGCGAACGTCGCCGTGAGCTCGGGCTGGCTCGACACCGACGCCGACGGCAACTTCCTCCCCGACGAGCCGGTCACGATGCGGGACGTCCACCGCGCACTCGTGCTCGCGCTTGGGCTCGGCGACCTCGCAGCCGGGGCGAACGGGCTCCACCTTCGCGACGGCACCGAGGTGCCGACACCCCCCGACTTCGGGACGACCCTGATCGGCATGAGGATCGGCCTGCGGTACAACCACGGCGACGAGACGCTCGACGTGCCCGGGCCGGATGCGACGCTCGACCGGTCGGAGGTCGCCTGGTCGCTCTACCGAGCCGCCACGATGCCGACGTGGATGCCCAGCTACCTCGCGCCCTACGCCGACATGGAGCTCCCGAACCTGTCTCCCAAGATGATGCGGGTGGTCGAGTTCGGCGTGCGGTACGTCGGCTATCCATACGTCTGGGGCGGCGAGTGGGCCGAGACCGGACCCTCGGGCTACTGCTGCGGCTACCAGCCGATCGGTGGGTTCGACTGCTCGGGCGTGACGTGGTGGGTGATGAAGCAGGCGAGCGACGGGTGGGACAACACCCCGCCCCGTGGATACCGGGGATGGGCGCTGCCGCAGCGGAGCTCGGCGCAGATGGCGGCGGTCGGCGGACGGATCTCGTGGGACGACCTGAAGGCCGGCGACCTGATGTTCTACGACGGGGACGGGAACGGAACCGTCGACCACGTCGACACGTACGTCGGCAACGGGTGGTCGATCGATTCGGGCAGCAGCAACGGCGGCGTGACGCTCACCTACGTCTCGGGCACCTGGTACCAGGATCACTTCGTGAAGGGCCGCCGGATCGTCGGCTGAGCCCCTTCAGTCGGCCGAGAGCTCGCGCTCGAGTGCCTCGCGTTCCTCCGGAGTGAGCGATCGGGAGGTTCCGGTCGTGGGATCGCGCGGAACGATCACCGCTTCGGCCTCGGCCGAGATCGTCCCGTCGAGCTTGCAGATCTCCTCGCGGGTGCGGATGCTCGAACGCCCGATCGATCCGAGGCGGCACCGCACCACGATCTCACCGTCCTCCTGCTTCAGCTCGCTCCGGAAGTCGATCGCGACCCGCGCGAGGACGAAGTGCCACACGTCGTCGGCGACCGGGCCGAGCACCTCCTCGACCCACGCATCCCGGGCCTCCTCGAGGAAGTTGAGGTACACGGCGTTGTTCACGTGACCGTACGCATCCATGTCGCGCCAGCGGAGCGGGATCCGGACCTCGCGCACCCGTGCCTCAGGCCTCGATGCGGTCGACCTGCACGCCCTCGGACCCGAGCCACGCGATCGCCGACGCGATCTGATCGTCTCCGCCTTCCACCTCGAGGATCACCCAGCTATGGCCTTCCTCGATGTTCGCTCGGCGGATGTTCGTCACGAGACCGAAATCCTTGCCGACGCGGTGCACGAGCGGCTCGGAGATGAGGTGCTCCGGGAAGGTGAGGTGGAACCGCCCGCTCGTCACACCACGATTCTCGCACGAGGGGCCACTGGTCCGGGATGCGAACAGGCCCCGGGGGGTTGGCGCCCGGGGCCTGTCGCGGAGAGAGGGGGGCTCCTCTGCCTGATGTTCGCCGGAACCGCCCCGGCGGTTCGCATGATTTGTTGCGGTTCCGTGACGGCTCCGGAAACGACGAAGGGGCCGTCCGAAGACGACCCCTTCGCACCGCCTGCGGCGGGTAGACCTAGAAGTCCATGTCGCCGCCGCCCGGCATGGCCGGCGCCTTCTCCTTCTCCGGCTTCTCCGCGACGACCGCCTCGGTGGTGAGGAACAGGGCCGCGATGCTGGCCGCGTTCTGCAGCGCCGAGCGCGTCACCTTCGTCGGGTCGATGATGCCCGCCTTGAACATGTCCTGGTACTCACCGGTCGCGGCGTTCAGGCCGTGCCCGGTGTGAAGCGCACGCACCTTCTCGATCACGACGCCGCCCTCGAGGCCCGCGTTCGCGGCGATCTGCTTGAGCGGCTCCTCGAGCGCACGGCGCACGATCGCGGCCCCGGTCGCCTCGTCGCCCTCGAGGTCGGTCTTGTCGAGCACCGACTGCGCGTTCAGCAGGGCCACGCCACCGCCGGGCACGACGCCCTCCTCGACGGCCGCCCTCGTGGACTGGACGGCATCCTCGATCCGGTGCTTCTTCTCCTTGAGCTCGACCTCGGTGGCCGCGCCGACCTTGATCACCGCGACGCCGCCGGACAGCTTGGCGAGGCGCTCCTGGAGCTTCTCGCGGTCGTAGTCGGAGGTGGTGTCCTCGATCTGGGCCTTGATCTGGGTCATCCGGGCCTTGATCTGGTCGGCCTTGCCGTCGCCGTCGACGATCGTCGTGTCGTCCTTGGTCGCGACGACGCGGCGGGCCTTGCCGAGATCCTCGGCGGTGACGGAGTCGAGCTTGCGGCCGATCTCCTCGCTGATGACGGTACCGCCGGTGAGCGTCGCGATGTCGCGGAGCATCTCCTTGCGGCGATCGCCGAAGCCCGGCGCCTTGACGGCGAGGACCGAGATCGTGCCGCGGAGCTTGTTCACGACGAGCGTCGCGAGCGCCTCGCCCTCGAGGTCCTCGGCGATGATCAGCATGGGCTTGCCCTGCTGGACGCCCTTCTCGAGCGCCGGGAGCATGTCCGGGACGCTCGAGATCTTCTTGTCGGTGATCAGGATGAGCGGGTTGTCGAGAACCGCCTCCATCCGATCCGGGTTGGTCACGAAGTAGGCCGAGAGGTAGCCCCGGTCGAACTGCATGCCCTCGGTGTATTCCTTCTCGAGGCCGAGGCTCTGGCCTTCCTCGACGGTGATGACGCCGTCCTTGCCGACCTTGTCCATCACCTCGGCGATGATCTCGCCGACCTCGGGATCGGCGGCGCTGATCGCCGCGACCGCCGCGATCTGCTCGCGGTTGTCGACGGGTCGCGACATGCGCGCGATCTCGGCCACGACGGCCTCGATCGCGGTCTCGATGCCGCGCTTGACGACCATCGGGTTGGCCCCGGCGGTCACGACGCGCAGGCCCTCGGAGACGAGCGCCTGGCCGAGCACGACCGCGGTGGTGGTGCCGTCGCCGGCGACGTCGTCGGTCTTGGTCG
>JBLNAW010000245.1:0-16200 GCA_050259555.1 Solirubrobacterales bacterium | reverse complement strand
ACCCGCTGATGCCCGACGCCCGCCGACACGCAGACGGCTCCGAGGTCCACGCCGTGCGGTGTCGTGAAGAGCTCGTCCAGCTCCGGCAGCTCGCGCTGGGCGAGGAACGAGAAGATCGTGCCGCCGCCGTTGTCGAGCACCACGAAGGTCACGTCGGGACCTCTCCGAGCGCGCCACAGGAACGATCCGATGTCGTGGAGGAAGGTGAGGTCGCCGCAGAGCGCGACCGTCGGTGCACGCGCCGCGGCCACCCCGAGCGCGGTCGAGATGAAGCCGTCGATCCCGCTCGCGCCGCGGTTCGCGATGACCGCGAGGCCGTCCCGTGGCGCCATGTAGGCGTCGAGATCGCGGATCGGCATGCTCGAGCCGACCACGAGGACCGTGCCGTCGGGCAGCGCCCCGGCCACATCACGGGCGACCCGCCCTTCGGCGGGCTCGTCCCAGCCGTCGAGCGCCTGATCGACCGCGGTCCGCGCACGAGCATCCGCCTCGAGCCAGTCGCGCAGCCAGGGGGTCTCGGGACGTGGATCGAGCCTCCCGAGCGCATCCTCGACCAACGTGGCGAGGTCCGCGTTGAGCACGCGTTCCGCTCGGCGGTTCGGATCGGCAACGAGATGGTCCGGGTCGACGATCACGAGCCGGCGACACCGGCCGACGAGGGCGAGGCCCGCGCGTGAGGTCGGCGCCGCGCCGAGCTGCACCACGACATCGGGCACGTGCGCCTGGGAGAACCGCCCGTCCGCGAGCAGGAGCTGACCCGCAGCGAGCGCCCCGGGGACCCTCGAGTCCGAGGTCGGTTCGGCGACGAGCGGCCATGCGGCCCGGCGTGCGAGCTCGACGACGGCGGGCGACGTCTCGCGGAGCGACCCGGCGAGGATCAGACCGCGTGCGGTGGAGGCGATCTCGCGACGGAGCGCCTCGACCTCCTCGGGTTCGGGTGCTTCGACGAGCTCGGGCGTCGAGTCCGGCGGGGCGGAGGCCGGGAGCTCGACCGGCCCGGGGACGAGCGGCTCGCGGAACGGGAGGTTCACGTGGACCGGGCGGCGAGGCGGGCCGAGCGTGCCGCCGATCGCCTGCGCGCCGAGCCCTCGCCAATACGCCTCCTCCTGCCGGTCGCCCGGCACCTCGGCATCGATCGACGCCGAGACGAAGGTGCCGTAGATCTCGAGCTGATCGATCGTCTGGTTCGCGCCGACCCCGCGCAGCTCGGGCGGACGGTCGGCGGTGAGCAAGACCAGCGGAACCCGGGACATCGAGGCCTCCACGACCGCGGGGAGGAGCTCGGCGGCCGCCGTCCCGCTCGTGCACGCGACGGCGACCGGACGGGCGGTCGCCTTCGCGAGGCCGAGCGCGAAGAACCCCGAGGCGCGCTCGTCGAGATGAACGGTCACGCGGAGGTGTGGATGTCGCCACAGCGCGAGCGCGATCGGCGTCGAGCGCGAGCCCGGTGAGACGCACGCATCCGTCATGCCGCTCCGGACCAGCTCGTCGACGAGCCACCACGAGGCGGCGAACGAGCGCTCGGCTTCCGAGGTCACGATGCCGTCGCCCCCGCCGTCCACAAGCCGAGCGCGAGCAGGACCCCGAACGCGAGCGTGAGCAGCGACGTGCCGACGAGCACCGGGATGAGGTCTCGGCCCTCGGCGGACCCGACGGTCTCCATCGGCCTGATCGCGAGCGGCCACGACGCGAGCGCGAGGAGCGACCACATCGGGAGACCGAGCCGCTCGTCGGCGATCCCGACGAGCGCCCCGACGACCACGGCGACGTAAGCCAGCACCACGAGCGTTCGATACACGAGCCTCGCGCCCCGGGTCCCGAGCCGCACCGCCAACGTCCGCTTGCCGGCGGACTCGTCGGTGGGGATGTCGCGGATGTTGTTCGCCTCCAGGATCGCGACGATGAGCAGTCCCATCGGGACGCTCGACCACCAGGCGGCGGCCGACACCGTCTCCGCGTTCACGTACGCGGTCCCCGCCGTCGCCATCACGCCGAAGAAGACGAACACCATGATCTCGGCGATGCCGAGGCTCGCGTATGGCCGGGGACCGCCGCTGTAGAGCCAGAGCGCGAGCATCGCGAGCGCGCCGATCGGCACGATCCAGAGCGAGGTCGCGAGCGCGAGCGCGAGGCCGGCCATGCCGGCGACCAGGATCGCGAGGAGCGCGCCGCCGAGCACCGCCCTCGGCGAGGCCATCCCCGAGGCCGTGAGCCTCGGCGGACCGAGCCGCTCGTGCGTGTCCACCCCGCGGACGCCGTCGTGAACGTCGTTCGCCAGGTTGGCTCCGATCTGGAGCGCGAGGCCGACGATCAGCGCACAGGCCGAGCGCCACGGCACGGTCCGCCCGGCGGCCGCGATCCCGACGATGACCGGCGCGACGCTCGCGCCGAGCGTCCGCGGCCGGATGCCGTGCCACCAGACCGAGAGGCGACTCACCGCAGTCTCACGGGCGCTTCGGGAACCGAGAGAAATCGGGGTCGCGCTTCTGCACGTACGCGTCGCGACCCTCCTGCGCCTCCTCGGTCATGTAGTACAGGAGCGTGGCGTCGCCGGCCAGGTGCTGCACGCCGGCGAGGCCGTCCACGCCCGCGTTGTACCCGGCCTTCAACAGCCGGAGTGCGAGGGGGCTCATCCGGAGGAGCTCACGACACCACGCCACGGTCTCGGCCTCGAGGCGCTCGAGGGGCACGACGGCGTTCACGAGCCCCCACGCGAGCGCGGTCGGTGCGTCGTACTGGCGGCATAGGTACCAGATCTCCTTCGCGCGCTTCTCGCCGATCTGCCGCGCGAGCAGGTTGATCCCGTACCCCCCGTCGAACGAGCCCACCCGAGGACCGGTCTGCCCGAACTTCGCGTTGTCGGCCGCGATCGTCAGGTCACAGCAGACATGGAGGACGTGCCCGCCCCCGATCGCGTAGCCGGCGACCATCGCGATGACGGGCTTGGGCAGCCGCCGGATCTGGATCTGGAGGTCGAGCACGTTCAGACGCGCGATCCCGGTCTCGTCCTCGACGTAGCCGTCCTCGCCCCGGATCCGCTGGTCGCCGCCGGAGCAGAACGCGAGCGGCCCCTCCCCCGTGAGGATCACGACGCCGATCGCCGGATCGTCCCTCGCCCGCTCGAACGCCTGGGCCATCTCGCGCACGGTGAGCGGGCGGAAGGCGTTGCGGACCTCGGGCCGGTCGATCGTGATCTTCGCGATGCCGTCGGCGGACTCGTACCGGATGTCCGTGTAGTCGCCGGCCTTCTGCCAATCCAGGACTGGTTCCATGAGCGCGCACTCCGAGAGCGTGGACTCGAACGGTGTCGGCTAGCCTATCGCAGGTGGGAAGACCGGTAGGTCTCGGGCTCGAGCGCGGGGACGTGGTCGCGGTCGACCTGCCCCCCGGCCCCGCGTGGCTCGACCTCGCGCGGGAGGTCTGGGACGCCGGCGCCGCTCTGTTCCCGATCGACCCCCGGCTCCCGCCGGTCGAGGCTGCAGCGCTCCTGCGTCGGGCTCGGCCGACGGTCTTCATCTCGGCCGACGGCTGGGGACGGCGCGAGGACGGCGTCCCGGCCCGGTCCGACCTGAGCCTCGTCGTGCACACCTCCGGCACCGCCGGCGAGCCGAAACTCGTGGAGTTCAACCACGCGGCGGTCGAGGCGGCCGTCCGGTCCTCGGCCCTCGCGCTCGAGGCCACGGCGTTCGACCCATGGCTCTGCTGCCTGCCGCTCGCGCACGTAGGCGGCCTCCTCGTGCTGCTCCGCGGGGTGCTGCTCGGCGCGCCGGTCGCCGTGCATCCGCGCTTCGACCCCGAGGCGATCGCGGCCGAGCCCGACGTGGCGTTCACCTCGGTCGTCCCGACCATGCTGGTCCGCCTGCTCGACGCGAGCATCGACCTCGGGCGGTTCCGGGCGATCCTGGTCGGCGGCGCCCGTCTGCCGTCCGGCCTCCGCGAGCGCGCGGAGGGAGCCGGCGCGCGGATCGTCCCGACCTACGGCCTCACGGAGTCCTGCGGTGGCGTCGTCTACGACGGATCCCCCCTGCCCGGCACCGAGATACGGATCGACGCGCTAGGCGGTATCGAGCTGCGCGGGCCGACGCTGATGCTCGGCTACCGCTTCGACGCCGACGGCACCACTCGAGCCTTCACCTCGGACGGCTGGCTCCGCCCCGGCGACGCTGGCGAGATCGATGCGGAGGGCCGCCTCCACGTGATCGGCCGCATCGACGGGGTGATCAACACGGGCGGCGAGAAGGTGTGGCCCGAGGAGGTCGAGTCCGTCCTGCTCGAGCACCCGGGGGTGGCCGAGGTCGCCGTCGGCGGCCGTCTCGACCCCGAGTGGGGCCAGCGGGTCGTCGCATGGGTCGTGCCCGCGGTTCCGGCCGCCCCGCCGACCCTCGCCGACCTCCGCGACCACGTCGCCGCGAGCCTGCCCCGGCACAAGGCGCCGCGAGAGCTCGTCCTCGTGGAGACCCTGCCCCGCACGGGTGCGGGCAAGGTGCGGCGAGCGAGCCTCCCCGAAGCGGAATAGGCGACGGTTATCCTCCAGGGGGGCTGCGCACGGATCGGGCGCGTGAGGGACGAGGGATGACCGAGGAACGGAACGTGGTGATCTTGGGCTCGGGCCCGGCCGGCTACACCGCCGCGCTCTACGCCGCCCGGGCGAACCTCTCGCCGCTCGTCCTGAAGGGGCTCGAGGCAGGCGGGCAGCTCATGCTCACCACCGAGGTCGAGAACTATCCGGGCTTCGCCGACGGCGTCATGGGCCCCGAGCTGATGGACGCGATGGAGAAGCAGGCGTCGCGGTTCGAGGCCGAGATCATCGCTCAGAGCGCGACCCGGGTAGACCTCTCGAGCCGACCCTTCGGTGTGTGGGCCGGCGACCAGGAGTGGCGCGCGAAGACCCTCATCATCTCGACCGGGGCGAGCGCACGATGGCTCGGCATCCCCGGCGAGGAGCGCCTGCGCGGCCGCGGGGTCTCGGCCTGCGCCACGTGCGACGGCTTCTTCTTCCGGGATCGCGCGCTCGTGGTCGTCGGCGGCGGCGACACCGCGATGGAGGAGGCGACCTTCCTCACGCGGTTCGCGAGCACCGTTACGATCGTGCACCGGCGCGACGAGTTCCGTGCCTCGAAGATCATGCAGGACCGGGCGCTCGCGAACGAGAAGATCCACGTGGTCTGGGACAGCACGCTCGAGGAGATCCTGGGGCAGGACGCCGTGACCGGCGTGCGCCTTCGGAACGTGCGGACCGGCGAGACCTCGGAGCTGCCCACGGACGGCGTGTTCATGGCGATCGGGCACACCCCGAACACCTCGCTGTTCGAGGGAGCCCTCGAGCTCGACGAGAACGGGTACGTCGT
The DNA here is from genome assembly GCA_050259555.1 of Solirubrobacterales bacterium. Taxonomy (GTDB): domain Bacteria; phylum Actinomycetota; class UBA4738; order UBA4738; family HRBIN12; genus HRBIN12. The sequence continues at coordinate 10,852 of JBLNAW010000245.1, read as the reverse complement.
GGTCCGGGAGCCGCGCACGATGACGAGCGTGCCCGGGGTGTTCGCCGCCGGCGATGTCACCGACCGGATCTACCGTCAGGCGGTGACGGCGGCCGGACAGGGGTGCAAGGCCGCGATCGACGCCGAGCGCTTCCTCGAGGAGCACGGCGAGAGCTGAGCGGAATGCCGGGAGCGACCCGGCGGTTGGAGCGGACGGCGGGCCGATCGGCCCGCGCGCGGTTGGAACGGGAAGGGACGACTCGATGACGATGATCGGCGACGTGACGGAGGCGGACTTCGAGACGCGGGTCTTGAGCTCGGAGACGCCGGTGCTCGTGGACTTCTGGGCGGAGTGGTGCGTGCCGTGTCACATGGTCTCGCCCGTCGTCGAGGAGATCGGGCGCGAGAAGGCCGAGCACCTCCAGGTCGCGAAGCTGAACATCGACGACAACCCGGACGTCGCGCGCCGGTACGGGATCATGAGCATCCCCACCCTCATGCTGTTCGTCGACGGGCAGGAGAAGGCCCGCCTCGTCGGCGCCCGCGGTAAGGACGCGCTCCTGCGCGAGATCGACCCCCATCTGTCCTAGCACGCTCGGGGGTTGCCGCTTCCACCCGCCCGCTGCCACCCTCGGGGCGTGAGGAACATCCGGCGAGGCGACGAGGGCGTCGCCGTCCGCGACGTGCAGCACCGCCTGACCGAGCTCGGGCACCGCGTCGACGCCGCCGAGCTCGAGGGTGCGTTCGGCCCCTCGACCGAAGCGGCCGTCCGGACCTTCCAGCTCGCACGGCGCCTGCCCGCCGACGGGATCGTCGGGGCGGACACGTGGAGCCAGCTCGTCGAAGCGGGGTACCGGCTCGGCGATCGCACGCTCTACCTGCGCGTTCCGGCCTTCCGAGGCGATGACGTCCGCGCGCTCCAGCAGATGCTGAACGCACTCGGTTTCGACGCGGGCAAGGAGGACGGCATCTTCGGTCGCCGGACGGCCGACGGCGTGATGGAGTTCCAGCGCAACCTCGCCGACCGGGTCGACGGGATCGTCGGGCTCGACACCGTCCGGTCGCTCGAGCGGATGCGGCCGGCGGTCGGCGGGCCCGGGCTCGCGGTCGTTCGCGAGGAGGAGGCCGTCCGCGCGATGGGAGCCTCCCTCGAGGGCTCCATCGTTGCCGTCGACGCGGCCGACGAACCGGAGGCCGGGGAGGATCCCGGACTCGAGCTCGCCGTCGCGATCGCGGCGGCCCTCGAGGCGCGAGGGGCTACCCCCGTGCTCCTGCGACGGGCCGAGGAGTCCCCCGACCCCTCCGAGCGCGCGCGGACGGCGAACGCCGTCGAGGCGTCGGCCTGCGTGTCCATCCACCTGATCGCCGAGGGGCCGCCCGGGGCGGCCACCTGCGCCTACTGGGGCACCGCGACGACGCATTCCCCCGCCGGTCGACGCCTCGCCGAGCTGATCCAGGCGAACCTCGCGAGCGTCGGGCTCCGCGACGAGGGCATCCGACCTCTCGGGATCGCGCTCTTGCGCGAGACGCGGATGCCCGCCGTCCAGATCGAGCTCGGCCGGACGGCGAGCGAGCAGGACCGGGAGCGGCTCGCCGACCCGGTGTTCCGGCGCGCGCTCGCCGAGGCCGTCGCGGATGGGATCGGGCGGTTCCTCGCCGGATCCGCGACCTGAGCGCCGGGCGCCGATCGCTGGCGACGGATCCGGCTCGGTAGCCGGTCGGGAGCGCCCTACGCGCGGCGCCGCGAGAAGAAGGCGATGACCGCGCCGAGGAGCGCTCCCAGGCCGAAGGCCTTGACCGCGCGGCGGACCTCGGCGGGCGACGGGGGCTGCATGCCACGGATGCTAGCCGAGGCCGGCCGACGGTCCCTGCGGGCCACGCTCGAGATCCCGCGCGGCGGCCCGGACGTTCTCCTCGAAGAACCCCGGGATGCGGACGCGGAAGTCGACGGGTCGCTCGCGCTCGAACCGGGAACGCGCCCGTTCGACGAGGTCCTCGGCATCTGAGGTCTCGCGGAGCTCCGCGACCGTCCCGATCAGCCACGTGCAGTAGCGCTCCACCTCGTCCTCGCCCTCCGCCGGGATCCGGCCGGGCGGGCCATGGCCGGGCAGCGCGACCCCGCCGCCGGCAGCTCGAAGGTCCGCGACCGCTCGGAGCGCCCCTTCGACCGAACCGCTCGCGAGGTACGGCTCGCAGCGAGTGAACCACAGGTCGCCGCACAAGATGACGTCGTCGGGCTCGACGTACGCCCACAGGTCTCCCTTCGTGTGCGCACGCTCGAGGAGCGGGACGACGTGGACCCGCACCCCGCCACCGAGGTCGACGACCGAGCGTTCCGACACGACCACGTCGGGAACGACGATCCGGAGCTCGCGCGCGTCGTCTCTTGCTCCCCGGTAGTAGGCGGGGTCGGCGTACGCCTCGACGAGCCAACCCTCCGGCTCCTCGTCGAGCCACCGCTGCATCCGGTCTCGCGTCGCCCGATGCGCGTGCACCCGCGCGGGCGGTGCGAAGTACGCGGCGCCGAACGAATGGTCGTCGTGCGCGTGCGAGATCACGAGCTCGCGGAGCGGTGGACCCTCGGCGACGGCCACCTCGTGGAGCCGGCGAGCGAAGCGCAGGGTGTTCGCGTCGAACACCAGCGTCGCATCGGCCCCCCGCACGATCGCCGAGTTCGCCACGGGAGGCGCATCGCCGTGGTACGCAACCACGTGCGGTCCGAGTTGGACGAGCCCACCATCCGGGTAGTCACCGAAGGGCCACGTGCTCACCGCTCGACCCTACCCCGTCCCCCGCTCCCACCTGCAACGTTGCTACCATCGGGCCCCCATGGCCGAGTTCAACGTCGACCCCTACGTCGACCTCTACGCGCGCCGCACCGGCGGCATGTCCGCGTCGGAGGTCCGAGCCCTGTTCGCCGTGGCCTCGCGCCCCGAGGTGGTCTCGCTCGCCGGCGGCATGCCCTACGTGCAGGCATTGCCGACCGAGCATGTGCTCGAGGTCGTCGAGGCCGTGCTGATGGAGAAGGCGGACGTCGCGCTCCAGTACGGGGGGGGCCAAGGCTCACCGAACCTCCGCGAGCGGCTCGCGATGCTCATGGTCGAGGAGGCAACGATCGCCGACCCAGAGGACATGGTCGTCACGTCCGGCGCCCAGCAGGGGCTCGACCTCCTCGGCAAGGTGCTCATCGATCCGGGCGACCTCATCGCGATCGAGGCACCCGCGTACGTCGGCGCGCTCTCGGCGTTCAGCGCGTACGAGCCCCGCTACCTCCAGATCGAGCTCGACGACGAGGGCATGGTGGTGGAGCGGCTCGAGGAGGCGCTCGTCCGCGGCGAGCGCCCGAAGTTCGTCTACACCGTCCCGAACTTCCACAACCCGGCGGGCGTGACGATGTCCGGACGCCGCCGCGAGCACCTCGTTGCCCTGTGCCGCGAGGCCCACATCCCGATCGTCGAGGACAACCCCTACGGGCTCCTGCGCTTCGAGGGAACGCCCGAGCCCACCCTTCGTTCGATGGATCCCCAGAACGTGATCTACCTCGGCACGGTCTCGAAGGTCTTCGCGCCCGGGGTTCGGGTCGGCTGGGCACTCGCCGAACCCGGTGTGCTGCAACGGTTGGTGCTCGCGAAGGAGGCCGCCGACCTCTGCGGCAGCAACCTCAACATGCTCGTGACCGAGCGCTACCTCGCCGGCGAGATGTGGCGCACGAACCTCGACCGGCTCGTCCAGACGTACCGCTCGAGGCGCGACGTGATGCTCGCCGCCCTCGCCGAGCGCTTCCCCGCCGACGCCACGTGGACGCGACCCGCCGGCGGCTTCTACGTGTGGGTCACGCTTCCCTCCTACTTCGACACGCGGGCGCTCCTCGCCGCCGCGGTGGAGCGCCGGGTCGCGTACGTACCCGGGACGGCCTTCTACCCCGACGGCCGGGGGACCGACGCGATGCGCCTCGCGTTCTGCTATCCAACGGAGGACCGGATCGAAGAGGGGGTGAAGCGGCTCGGCGAGCTCCTCGCGGACGAGGAGGAGCTGTACCGTTCGCTGTCGGGATGAGTGCACGGATCGCCGTTCTCGCCGGCGGGCGCTCGCCGGAACGCGAGGTCTCGCTGCGGTCGGGACATCGGGTCATGACCGCCCTCCGCTCGCGAGGCTACGACGTCTCGATCGTCGATCCCGCAGAGGTTCCGATGGTCGAAACCCTCTCCGCCGCAACGATTTCGGCCTGTTACGTGGCGCTCCACGGCAAGGAGGGCGAGGACGGGACCGTCCAGCGCCTGCTCGAGCTCCTCGGCCTGGCCTACACGGGCACGAGGCCGCTCGCCTGCCAGACGACGTTCGACAAGGTCCTCGCGAAGGACACGCTCGAGGCCGCCGGCGTCCCCACCCCCCCATGGGCCGTCGTCGAGGCCGCTGCGCTCCGCGACCTGGGGGCAGGCGCGATCCTGCATCGCCTCGCCGAGCGCGTCGCGCTTCCGGTGGTCGTGAAACCCTCGCGGGCGGGCTCAGCGATGGGCCTGTCCTTCGTGGATCGCGAGTCCGACCTGCCGCACGCGGTGATGAACGCGTTGTCGTTCTCGGAGGCCGCGATCGTCGAGCACCGCATCGACGGCGTCGAGGTCGCCGCCTCGATGCTGGGCGGCCCCGACGACACGCTCCCGCTCGTCGAGGTGAGCGCGAAGTCCGGCGTCTACGACTACGCCGCTCGATACACGGCGGGTGCCACCGAGTACCACGCACCGGCTCGGCTGGAGGCGGAGGCGGCGGCCCTCGTGCAAACAGTTGCAGCGCAAACGTTTCACACGCTTCAGCAGCGAGACGTCAGCCGGGCCGACATCCTCGTCGATCGCGTCGGGCAGCCCTGGGTCGTGGATGTGAACGTCTCGCCCGGCATGACGGACACCAGCCTGCTGCCGATGGCGGCGCAGGCAGCGGGGATCGGGTTCGCGGACCTCTGCGAGCGCGTCGTGCAGCTGGCGCTCGCTCGCGCGGAACGCTAGGGCGACGGGCGCAGGGCCCGAGCCTACTCCGGGGAGAGGCCGGGGCCCGAGCCGATGATCTCGGACACGATCCGCTCGAGGTCGTCGGCGGATCCGAACTCGATGATGACCTTGCCCCGCTTCTTCCCCATCTGGATCGACACCCGGGTCGCGAGCTGCTCGGACAAGATCTCCTCGACCTCGCCGAGCGAGGACGCCTCGGGAGGCGCCGCCACCATCGGCGATTTGTCCGTTCCCTTGGCGACGGGGTGCTCGAGGTAGTTGCGCACGAGCTCCTCGACCTCGCGGACCGAGAGCTCCTCGGCGACCGCTCGAAGGGCCAGCGTCTTCTGCGCCTCCCCGTCCGCAAGCGCGAGCAACGCCCGCCCGTGCCCCGCCTGGACCTTGCCCTCGGCGAGGAGCTGCTGCACGTCGCTCGGCAGCTGGAGCAGGCGGATCGTGTTCGCGACGTGCGAGCGCGAGACGCCGAGGCGCTCCGCCAGCGTCTCCTGCTTGAGGCCGAGCTCCTCGAGCAGCTCGCGGAAGGCCTCCGCGAGCTCGATCGGATTGAGGTTCTCCCGGTGGATGTTCTCGATCAGGGCCTCGCGCAGCGACTCCGAGTCGTCGCTCTCGCGCAGGATGATCGGCACCGTCGCGAGGCCCGCGAGCTTGGCCGCCCGGAGGCGCCGCTCACCCGCGATCAGCTCGTAGCCCGCTCCGGCCTTCCGCACCACGATCGGCTGAAGGATGCCGACCTCCTGGATCGAGAGTGCGAGCGCCTGGAGGGCCTCGTCATCGAACAGCGACCTCGGTTGCCGGCGGTTGGGCTGGATCGCCCCAACGGGAACCTCCGCCAGGCCGGTGAGCCCCTCCTCCGGCGCGCCAGGGATCAGCGCCGAGAGGCCCCGCCCCAACCCTCCCCGCTTCGTCATCGATCGCCTCCCCTTCGGAACAGGCTCCACCGTCGCTTGCCTTCGTCTTCGACCGATCGTCGCTCCGGCTTCGAGGGCTCGTGGTCCCCCGCCGCGTCTCGATCCTGGATCCGGATCACCTCGCCCGACTCGTCCGCCGGAGCCGGTTCCTGCCCCGCCTCCAGGTCGATCTCTCGGACCGGGGCTTTCGCGCGCTCCGGCTCGGCCTGCGTCTCGGCTGCGGCTTCAGCCTCCACGTTCGCGATCCACTCCTCGGCCCCATCGGCATCGGGTGCGGGAGAGGGAACCGATGCTCGAGGTCGAGCCTCGCCCACGCGCGGGCGCTCCTCGGATGGAGCGGTGACCTCGACCTCGGGCGTGGGTTCGGGCGTCGTTGCCGGCACTGGCGTCGTTGGGACACTGACCGGAGACCCCAGAGCCTCGACATCCGCCTCCGGTTCCGAGGCGCCATCCACGGAGCTCGACCCTTCGCGGGTCCGCGCGAGCTCCAACGGCTCCACCTCTGCCGAGGCTTCAGACTCCTCCTCGACCGTGACCCGGCTCTCCGGAAGGGCCTGGAGAGCGTCCTCAACCTCCGACTCGTCCCGCGCCTCCGGAACATCCTCGCCCTCGGGCTCCAGCTCCGGCTCCTCCCCAGCTCGGAGCGGTCGGGGGGCGTGCATCGGCTCGGGCTCGGGAGGCGGCACCGACACGGTCGGAAGCCGATCGAAGGAGGGGAGTGGCTGGTCGAGCGGCATCTTCCGCGCCACTTCCTTCGCGAGGTCCCGATAGCTCTGCGCACCTCGAGATCGCGGGTCGTACACGGTGATCGGCTGGCCGAACCCTGGCGCTTCGGAGAGGCGGACCGTGCGCGGGATGACCGTGTCGTAGACGCGCTTGCCGAAGTAGCGCCGGACCTCGGCCACCACCTGCTCGGAGAGCCGCGTCCGCGGGTCGTACATCGTCATCACGATCCCGGTCAGGCGCAGGTCGGGATTCACGTTCTGCTGAACGAGCCCGACGTTGCGCAGGAGCTGGCCCAGCCCCTCGAGCGCGTAGTACTCACACTGGATCGGCACGATGAGCTCCTTGGCGGCCGCGAGCGCGTTCACCGTGAGCAGCCCGAGCGACGGTGGGCAGTCGAGGAAGACGAAGTCGAACGCGTCCTGCTTGAGCGGCTCCAGCGCCTTGCGCAAGCGGAGCTCCCGCGAGAACTGGCTCACGAGCTCGATCTCGGCCCCGGCGAGGTCGATCGTGGACGGGATGGCGAAGAGGCCCTCGACCGGCGTCGCCACGATCGCTCCATCGATCGGGGCTTCCGCGGCGAGGACATCGTAGACCGTGACGTCCCGAGACTCGTGCCGGATCCCCAGCCCGGTCGAGGCGTTCCCCTGCGGATCCAGGTCCACCACCAGCACGCGGTGCCCCAGCTCGGCCAGGGCGGCCCCGAGGCTGACCGCGGTCGTGGACTTCCCGACGCCGCCCTTCTGGTTGGCCACGGCGATGATCCGGGCTGATCTCGGCTTCCGGGCAACCTTGGCCTGCCTAGAGCGAGGCTTCACGGACGGTTCCTTCGCGGTCGTTGCGCGGCTGCGCTTGGCCTGTGCAGATGCTCGTGCCGACGTCTGAGACGTCGTAGAGGAGGCGGGAGCCGCCGGCGAGGCGCTGCGCCTGGTCACTACCGCGCCATGATAACGAGCGGCCCTGACCTTTCAAGCACAGCCGTGCCGAGACTCCTGCTCCTCGTGCCCGGGACGTCGGCCACGGTTCCGCCTTGCCCTGCGAAGTAGATCAATCGCCCCCCAGGACGAAGGAGCGGTTCGGCGAGCCGCCAAGCTTCGGCCGGGGGAGCGAGCGCACGAGCGAAGCACAGGTCGACGGGGTCGTGGAGATCCTCGATCCGGCAGGCCGCGACCGTGGCGTTCGTGAGGCGGAGCCGCTCGATCGCCAGCTCGAGGAACCCCACGCGTCGGCGCCGGGTCTCGACCAGGGTCAGGTGGAGGAAGGGGAGTCCCACGGCGAGGACGAGACCCGGAAGTCCCGCTCCAGAGCCGAGATCGTACGCATCCCGGTCGGTCGGTTCGACCATAGCGCCGGCCCGCAGGCAATCCAGGACATGGCGCTCTCGCAGGCGCGGAGCATCCGCGCTTGCGATCATCCCTGCGGGGACCGCTCGCTCGAGCCAGAGAGCCTCGAGCTCCAGAAGGGAGCCCGCCTGCGCAGGGGACAGAGGTACGCCGAGGTCAGCGGCGGTTCGTCGAAGCCCGGAGGCATCCTCGCCATGTTTCACGTGAAACAGAACCTTGATGGTGGGCGCTGCGAGGCTACCGCGTAGAGCGGATCACGACGCGGCGGTCCGGATCCTCGCCGCGGCTCGAGCTCTCCGCGCCCTCGACAGCGGCGACGGCATCGTGCACCACCTTGCGGTCGTACGGGGTCATCGGCTCGAGCTCCTCCTCACGTCCGGTCCGCACGACGCGTGCGGCGACCTCTCGAGCCTTGGACACGAGGCGGTCGCGCTGGCGCTTCTTGTAGTCCTCGACGTCGACGACGATGCGACAGCGAAGCTCGGTCTTGCGCATGACCACGTGCCGAGCGAGCTCTTGGAGCGCCTCGAGTGTCTGGCCATGGCGGCCGATCAGGAGCGCCATGTCGTCGTCCTCGGGCCCGCTGCCCAGGATGTCCACGTACATCGTCCCGTCTTCGAGGTTCGGCTCGACGGTGGCCTCGATGCCCATCCGACCCAATAGCTCCTCGAGGAAGTCGGCCGCGATATCGGCCTGCTCGTCGAGCTCGTCCTCCGACAGCTGGTCGGGACGGCGCTTCAGGCGCACGAGGACGACGGCCTCTTGGCCGCCCATCCCCAGGAAGCTCGAGCGGGGTTCCTGGAGGATCTCGACCTCCACTTCCTGCTCGCTGACGCCGAGGCGCGTGAGCGCGACCTCGACAGCCTCCTCAACGCTCGGGCCGCTCGCCTGGATCTGTTCCACCGCTCTCCCCCGTGTCGGGTTTCGGCTTCGGCTTGCCCTTGCCGACGGGACCCTTGCCGACGGGACCCTTGCCGGTCGTGGGCTTGCCCGAGCTCGGCCGCGGGGCTCCCGGCTTGCGCTGCTGGCCGGTAGCCGGCCGGCGCCCGGTCGCCCCTTCGCGGCGCTTGCGCTCTTCCTCGGCGCGTTCCGAGAGCGAGGCGATGAATCCCCTCTTCCCGGCCTTGTCCTGCTGGTTCTTCGCTGCGCGCTCCGCGAGCTGCTCGGCCGTCGGCCGGCTCTTGAGCATGAAGTACTGCTGCCCGATCTGCCACGCGTTCGACGTCGTCCAGTACAGGACCAGGCCGGCGGGGAAGAAGACACCGAAGACGCCGAACATGAGCGGCATGAACTTCATGAGCGCCTGCTGCTGCTGGCTCGCGGCACCCGGAGGGCTCGCCTGCTGCATCTGACGCTGCTGGAAGTAGGTGGTCCCGAACATCAGGACGGCGAAGACGTAGTACGGGATGCGGTCGACCGCGCTGTCGCCGCAGTTCACCGGGTACACGACCTGCTTGCCGTCGATCTTGATCTTGTCCCCGAGCTGGGCGTCCGGGTTGCCTGCCTGGGTAGCCGAGCAGAGCAGGTTCATCCCGAGGAACGAGGTGCCACCCGAGGGACCGGGCGTGGTCGGGACCTGATCGAGCGAGGGGGGCGGCTTGATCTCCGGGATCTGCTGCTGGATCACCCGATAGAGGGCGCTGTCGGCGGGGATGTGCACCGGGTGCTGCGGGTGGCGAACCACCGAGTACATGGCGATGAGGATCGGGAACTGCAGGAGCACGGGCCAGCAGCCGGAGAAGGGATTGACGCCGTACTCCTTGTACAGCTTCATGATCTCTTCCTGCTGCTTGGTCTTGTTCTGCTTGTACTTCTGTTGCACCGCCTTCACCTTCGGCTGGACGAGTTGCATGTGCTGCATCGAGCGGATCTGCTTGATGCCGAGCGGCAGCAAGATCAGCCGGATAACCACCGTCAGCACGATGATGGTCACCCCGTAGTTCGGGATGAGTGCGTAGATCTGGGCGATCACCCAGCCGAGCCCGTTCAAGAGGCCCTGCCAGGGCGCGAGCGCGATCACATGCCCTCCACGGGTGTGACGGGGTCATACTCACCGTGCGTGCGGTGCGGCGGGACGTGGTCGACACCCCCGGCGGTGAATGGACCACACCTGGCGATCCGCCAGACGGCGAGGGCGCTGCCCTTGATCGCGCCGTGGACGCGGACGGCCTCCCCGGCATAGAGGGAGCAGCTGGGATAGAAGCGGCATTGCCCGCCGAGCCACCCTGAGAGCGTCACGCGGTACAGCTTGATCAGCCCCACGATCGCGAGCCGGGCGGGCGCGCCCGCAGCCCAGATGGCCGAGCGGAGCCCGGTCACGAGGGGATCTCCTGCGCGCGCGTCAGCAGCTCGTTCATCTCCGGCACCAGATCCTGCGTCTTGGCCCCGCGGATGGTCGCTCTCGCCACCCACGCGACGTCGTAACCGTCCTGCATCCGGGGGGAGAGCTCGCGCGACGCCGCCCGCATGATCCGCCGCGCCCGGTTGCGCACCACGGCACCCCCCACGCGGCGGCCTGCGACGAACGCGACCTGACCTTGCCCGGGCGCGACAAAGGCTACCATCCGCGCTCCATGGAAGGGTCGGCCCTCAGCGAGGATCCGATGGACGTTCGTCGTGCCTACGCGGACAGGCGCGCGCGCCCCTTCGAGCGTCGGCGCGCGAGGATGGCCCGGCCGGCGCGGGAGCGCATCCGGATCCGGAAACCGTGCGTCTTCTTGCGACGGCGGTTGTTCGGCTGGAACGTACGCTTGGACATCGAGGCCTCTTCGGTCGGGAACGCCGGCGCGCACGCCGGCCGGCAGAGTATACGGGAGCCGCCGGGCGGCGGACAAAGGCCTCCCACGCACAGAAAGACCGTCAAAAGGACCGCTCCGCGGGGGCCTGTGGAAAACGG